>JAVBLQ010000105.1:0-23362 GCA_031553435.1 Bacteroidales bacterium
TGCCCTTTTTTGTTCTTTTTTGCTGTTTTGTGTCTTTGCTTTTGGTCAAATAGCCCGCTATTCTCCCAAAATCAAATCCTCAAATCAACGAAAAAATAACTAAAAAAGGTCTTATGAAAAATTTTTAAACAGTTTCTAAAAATTCAAATAGTTTTTAAGCTCAAATCATCAATTATATATAAAAATATGAAAAAAGTAGTATTACTCCGTCATGGAGAAAGCGTTTGGAATAAAGAAAACCGTTTCACAGGATGGACTGATGTCGATTTATCGGAACTCGGTGTAGAAGAAGCCAAACAAGCCGGTAAAACATTAAAAGAAAATGGCTTTTGTTTTGAAAAAGCTTATACTTCTTATTTAAAACGTGCTGTAAAAACATTGAATCAGGTATTGGATACAATGGATCTGGATTGGATTCCGGTTGAAAAATCCTGGAGATTGAATGAAAAACATTACGGTATGTTGCAAGGACTTAACAAAGCTGAAACAGCAGCAAAATATGGCGACGAACAAGTGCTTGTCTGGCGCAGAAGCTATGATATTGCTCCCGATGCTTTGACTCAGGATGATCCCAGAAGCCCGCGTAAAGACATTCGTTACAATGAATTGAAAGACAACGAAGTTCCTTATACCGAATCACTTAAAGATACTGTAGACAGAATTGTTCCCTACTGGCAGGATGTGATCTTCAAATCATTGAAAGATTATGATCAAATCGTTGTTGCTGCTCATGGTAACAGTTTGCGTGGCATCATCAAATATTTGAAGAATATTTCCAATGAAGATATCATCAAATTGAACCTGCCTACAGCAGTTCCTTATGTTTTCGAATTTGATGATAATATGAACCTTGTAAAAGACTATTTCCTTGGCGATCAGGATGAGATTGCAAAGAAAATGGCGGCAGTGGCTAATCAGGGAAAGAAAGCATAATTTATTGTGAGGTTCGCTTCGCTCACATGTGAATGATGAATAGTGAATTACTTCATTCACAGAGAACAAAGCGAACTTCACTATTCACCATTCACATTATTTCATGGCAAAAAACGATTGGAAAGACCGTCTAAACATTGTTTATTCCACTAATCCCGATTTTAGTTATGATAAGGGAGATGAGGAAGAACCGGAAACATTACCTAAAGAAAAACAACTTCTCAGAATTTCTCTGGACAAACGGCGCAGAGCAGGTAAATCAGTTACCCTGATCACCGGATTTGTTGGTAAAAGTGAAGATTTACAGGAATTGGGTAAATATATCAAAGTCAAATGTGGTGTAGGAGGTAGTGCAAAAGACGGCGAGATCATTGTTCAAGGCGACTTCAGGAACAAAGTTCTGGAACTTTTACAACAGGCGGGATACTCCAAATCCAGAATCATTTGAATTATTTTTTTGTAATTAAAATTTTAAAACATATTTTTGTATCCCAGAATATCATGTAAAGATATAACTATCGCAAAATGACAATCCATAAAGAAGGGAAAAATATACTCCTGTCACTACTCATTACGCTTTTGTTAATCAATTCAGGTGTCTATTATTTCGTAGGGAGAGGTTTTATATTCCATGTCGTTTCCGTAATATCACTTTTATTTTTTCTTCTTGTGTTGAATTTCTTCAGAAATCCGAAACGAATATTTGAAGGAGACAGGGAGGGAACTATACTGGCTTCTGCAGACGGAACAATTGTTGCCATCGAAGAAGTTGTTGAAAATGAATATTTCAAAGACGCAAGGATGCAGGTTTCTATTTTTATGACAGTGTTCAATGTTCATGCCAATTGGTATCCGGCCGAGGGTAAGATCATACATTCATCTCATCAATCAGGGAGATTTATGGCAGCTTATCTCCCCAAATCCAGTACTGAAAATGAACGTTCGACGGTTGTAATTGAAACAAAGAACGGAGAAAAAATATTGGTCCGTCAGATTGCAGGAGCTATGGCCAGAAGAATCGTGACTTATGCCAAGGAAGGCGGGGATTGTTCTTTTGATGAACAAATGGGCTTTATCAAATTTGGTTCCAGGGTTGATATTTATCTTCCTTTAGATGCAAAAATCCTGGTAGATCCGGATCAGAAAGTGACTGGAAATCTGACTCCGATTGCAAAACTTTCAACAAATTGACAAATACTTATGGCAATAAAAAAACATATTCCCAACGCAATCACTTGTCTCAATCTATTTTCAGGATGCGTTGCCTGCATCATGGCATTTGAAGGTTTGTATGTTTGGGCGTTTGTTTGGATAATGATTGCAGCTGTATTCGATTTCCTGGATGGTTTCGCCGCCAGATTGTTAAATGCATATTCTGCAATCGGAAAAGAGCTGGATTCATTGGCTGATGTGATCAGTTTTGGTTTGGCTCCCGGAATGATGATTTTTTTCTTTTTAAGATCAATTACTTTCGATTATCCTTCAGGAGGTTATATTCCTTATTTTGCATTTTTGATTCCGGTTTTTTCAGCTTTAAGACTGGCAAAATTCAATATTGATACCCGGCAAACAGAATCATTTCTGGGTTTACCGGTTCCGGCCAATGCCATATTCTGGGCATCCATGGTTGCAGGGACTTTTGAATATACTTCCGGATACAGGTTGATTTATATAACTGTTTTGTTGATTCTTGTAGTTATCTTTTCTTTATTATTGGTTTCGGAAATCCCAATGTTCTCCTTAAAGGTGAAAAATCTTTCCTGGAAAGATAATAAATATCAATACATCCTGATTTTATCCATTCTTGTGGCTGTTTTCTTTTTGAAAATTGCAGGGTTTGGGGTTGGGATCCTTATCTATATTTTCATTTCATTTTATAAAAAGATAGCTGCCCGGTAAAAAATATCAATAAAAAGAGGCTGCTTTTTTGAAACAGCCTCAGTAAAGATGTTTTGCTCTAAATTATGCTTTCCTTACCATTGACATGAAAACGGTTTTTACAGTTGGATTGCTTTGCGTTTCCATTGCCCACCATTTCAGTTCATACCACCTCCATTCATTAGGGCCGATTTGTATCTGTAAGTTGGCAGTTTCTACTTCGGCAGAAGTAGTTGACCAGTTCGAAATATCTTTATAAACAACATTAACAAAATCACCCGGATTCAAGGTTAGATTCAATTCGATTTTATCTTTTTCACTAACCATAGAAGCAGGAGTATGGTAGCTTATAATTATAGGATCTGAACTTACATTATATATTCTGGGCGAGTAAGTATTGTTATTAACCCATACTAAATCCATCATTAGACCATCAATTGTCGGAATCTTCCCGGGATATAAAGATGAAAGAAGTGTTCCCGTAGGGCTATCAGGCATTGTACACATATGGTTTTGCGATTCACCGACAAACATATCTCCACTTACTGTGACTGTACAGGTTTTGCCTAGAAAATTTAAGGCAAATGCTGCATCTATGGGGGATGAAGCACTGGGAATTCCTCTAAGTGTGAAAATAAGTTCTCCATCTCCATCTGCCAGAGTTCCGCCCTGAAGTGTAGCAGTCAGTCCTGTATTTCCTGTAGATTGTATGGACATTCCTCCCGGATACATTCCTCCGTTACCTCCTGTATAAGGCACCCTCAAAATTCCATTGTAAGCGATGCCTGCAGCCAATATGATCGGGCTTATACTTGCATCTTCACATTTCAAAGCGTCAATGCTAGGGGTGATACCCGTTCCGGATTCAAATTTGTACCATTCTGTTCCGTTCCAGAAATAACAGCCCGGAGTATTGAATCCAGGTTCTGTTCCTAAATTATATACCATCAATCCGACTGCCGGATTTGGAATGGTTGTAGCATCTGTGTGTGAAGTTAATGCTACACGTGGCAATAATAATCCCTTGTTTCCTCCACTTTGCAGATCTAATACGGCTGAGTTATCCGGATCTACTCCCGAGCCGATGGTTACCTGGGCATTTACACTGGGAGAAAACATGTACGTTGCTGCTGCAATGAACAAGCATAAAAAGATATTTTTTTTCATAATGATATATTATTTAGTCAGTATTTTTTATTTTTTGATTTTTTTGAGTTTTAGCTTTCCATATTGGTATGCTATCCCCAATAACAAAAGCATCAATACAGGAGCGGGACCGACCGGAAAATCTGTCTCCGAACCGGGAGGGTTTTCAGTTCCGCCGTCATCAGGAAGGCGGCCGCTATTGAGCCAGGTGTCATTATATTCTTCGAATGATGATTTGAATGGACTATCATTTTCATACTCATTCTCTTGTGCATGTATTCCAACAGACAATAATAACAAACATGCGATCAATCCAATTTTCACCGGTATAATGACTTTCTGCAATTTGTGAAACATAATCTGTAACTTTTTCATCTTACATTATTGAATTTAATTGTTACACTTCGTTTACCATTCACTTTTGCCAGATAAACGCCTTCTGTCAAGTTTACCTGTATATTCATTTCAGGTGTTTGTTTGACCACATCACTGATCAATTTTCGTCCCTGCATATCAAATATTTCGATTGTTGAATTCTGGTCTTGTTCCTGAAGATTATTTATTGTCAGGTTATTGCCGGCATAATACAAGTAGAGTTTGGAATTGACTGCATCATCAATATTTGTGACAACACCCGGACTGCGGAAGTGTACCACAAAACGGTCTATATCGTCGTCAGGTTCTGCTTCGAATGTATATTGACCATTACTGTCATGCAGATCGGTGATCACATCCCATTTGGTATCTTCCAGCCAGAGACCTTCGGTTGTCAGACTTTCCAGTCGTGATGCCTGCATGTTATATATAGACTTGCTTATTCCAGGGTAAAAAGCCATCGGAACTTTTTCCGTTCCTTCAGGTACGGCATTACTAGCCAGTTTGGTATTCCCTACAGGAAAATAGATTTGAGATAATTCACCACGCAGATAGGCTTTTTCCATATCAAGCTCATCTATATCTAATGAGGCATTTGCGCGCAACCCAATGGCAGCTAAATCATATGCGCGAGGATTTGCTTCCGGAGAGACCTTGAACAAAACTTCATTCTGATAAGCGTTTGATGAACGGAGAAAGTTATGCCCCAATGTGCCGTGGGTAAGCATACTTCTGTCGATAGTAAATGTTTTGTCGGATCCACTTTCATTGATCCACAACATGAATACGCTCATGCTGGGAATCTCATCGCCCAGGTCCATTAACTGGACAGGTTCTTGCAGCGCTTCTCCTGCAAGGCTATAAGGTATATATCCGGAATTTTGTTGATAGACGTAAATAACCGGTTCGTAATTGATTTCCTCCGCATCTAATGCATCTACTAATGCACCCAGTTTTAAGGGGGCTGTGTAACTATTACCAATTACCCAGGTAGGTATACTACTTGTTGTAGCGCTACGGATAATGGATCCGGTAAATAGCTGATCTTCTTTATCCAACCCGGATATTACCGAAGGTTTTCCATCAAATACAAATGTTCCGATTCTGTAATCGTCCGGATTTTGACTAACCTGAGGCAATAATTTACTTATCAGGCTTGCATAATCATAATCTTCAGGTTGTAATTCGATCAGATATCCTTGTCCGGGGATAAACTGATCATTATAGCCCCTTAAATATTGATCTATACTAATGATATTTGATCCCGGCGATTGTGGTTTGTTACCATAAGGATAAGCTACATTATTATCATTCCCTTCCAACATTTTACGGATATAGTTTCCTGCAAAATATCCGTTTGACAGATTAGTAAAAGGTGAAGCAAAACCGAACAGCGGAGAACTGTTGGTGCCTACTCCACGATATTCCGCCACATGCTGCTCAACTATGGCTGCACCTGCCTGTGCCGTGCCGAATAAACGAAGCGATGCATTGATTACTTTATCTCCAACAACATTCGAAGCCAGGTATAACTGACCCGTACCGGAGCGGCTCAGGTTTATTGCATCTATACCTAGTGTAGGAGGAACAATTACTTTACCTTCGGTCGCTATTTCTATAGAAGGAAAAGCGATGTAATTCAATCCCCGGTCGAATGTTGCCAACGTACCTGAAGTGGTGATGTAACGATCACTGGCATCACCTGTTGGAGATACAAATTTTATTTTACCTGTACTTAACGGATATCCATCAGCATCAACAACAAAGGCATGATGACCATTGTCGGAATCCTGATAGAAATTACCACCCAGAACAGTAGTCCCCTTTTGTACTATGGCCGATTGTTTGGATGCCTTTATGGCATCTGGCACATACATAGTAGTGCCTCCGTTATTGCCTACACACATTGCTCCTGTATTTACAAAGCGTACTGTATTCTGCGCAGATGTCAATAAAGAGAAAAGTAATAGTGTGGCAAGTGTGAGAGTTTTCTTTTTTTCCATGATAATAATTTGTTGTTGACAAGAAAGAATGATTGTGTGTTATATGAGCAAATGTACCCTGTGGAGGGTATATGTCGTTTAGCAGAACATAAAAACATGTAGACGTTTTGTAAAATCCGGTCTTTAGAAAGAGTTTTTTAACAAAAAATGGTTAAAATGAAGGCTTGCGTACGACAAAATGTTTTTCAATTTTCAATTCCGGGAGTAATGAGTGTAGTAGTAATGTTTATAAGTATAAATTAATTTTGATGATGTATTTAAGAAATTAAGCTCTTTTATTTATGTTAAGCTGATTCGGGTTGCTCCTGATGTTCCCTTCTCCATATTGTTGGTGCGTTCCCTGTTATTTTTGAAAATTGCCTGCTGAAAGTGCAGAGTTCTTTAAATCCGGTTTTTTCAGCTATATCGCTGAGAGATAAATTGGGAGACTCGACCATAAGGCGTTTGGCTTCTTCGATACGGAGCTCACCTATCCAGGTTTTGAAATTTTTGTTTTTATTGTTATTGATATATGCAGAAAGGTAAGAGCGGTTAGTCATAAATTTCACGGCAAGAATATCGAGTGATATATTATTGATAATGAATCCTTTTTTTTCGACCCATGAAGCAATAAGCGGATCCAGGTCTTTGTGGTTATTATTTTCTTCTTTGGGAAGAGATTCAAACACAGGAGATATATAATGGAATATGCTTATGTAACTTATGTATTTCATCGCATAATGTATATAAAAAATCGTGTAAAGAATTATGAAAATAATGTAAGCCCAGAGAGGAATAAAAAGAGCTGTGATAGCCATAACGGCAATGGTAAATGCCGAATAAAAGCTAACTTTTATCCAACCCAGCCATTTTTGTTTATCATCAGGGAAATAATTATCCATTCGCTTTGAATATTGGTTGTATTCGCGGGTAAAAAGGAAAAAGTAATAAGCCAATTGTCCGCAATAAAAAAATAGAAAAATATAATTTATGTTGAAATTAAAAGGTTTAACAAAAAATAAACAAAATAATAATGCTCCGGATAGCATACAGATCGGAAGTAAATTGTAGATTATTCTGCGAATTGTTATGTAATGTATATTAATGAGAGTGATAAGTGAAAAAGTAAGCAGGAATGCCTGAAAAGAGACACTTACAAGTGTAATTCCCGGCAGGAAATGATTATTTAAACCAATCTTTCCCAGCACTCTACACAATCCTGAGATTGAAAGAATCAAATATGCAAATGACAATAACCGGCGGGAAATATAATAATTTTTCAATTTAGGGTTTCGAGGTTTGATAAATGCGATCAAACTCATTGCCATAGCAAAAATGGCAACCGATGAGAGTAATATGGTAATAACAAGCGGATTGATGTGGTTATTCATAATTTTCTATATTTTAATGATATATTTACGAATAAACATGTTTTCGCAGGGTTATTTAATAAAAAACTGATGCGAAAACATTGATCTGAATATCTGCTTGGTATGGGCTAAGACAAGAAAAAATTACATAATAATAATGAATAAACGTGAATATAAAAAATTTAATACGTAATTTAACATTTGTAAAGAAGTAAGTTGATTATCTGTAAAGCAAAAATACTTTTTGATTATTTGTAAAACAAAAATACTTTAGAGGAGCTTGTATTGTTTAACAAAACGTAAAATTATTTACATATTCTATCAAATTTGGTTTTTTTGTGAAAACTTTAACGAATATTAAAAGAAAACCGTCCCGGACACACGAAGCGCCGAAACGGTTTTTCAAAGAGCAAATGTAAATAATATATCTTTAATGCTGTCCTATTGATGCATTCAATTTTTCCAATACCTGATCAATTGAAAATGATGCCGGACGCTGACGTGGCGGAAATTCTTTGTAAGTCGCCAGATATTGCCCTACCTTTTGTACTGCCGGTAATACAAGGAATGCACGTTTAAGCATCCACGCTTCATAATTTGCAGAACCGTCTATGGTGTATTCATACGGATCAGACAAAATGTCCACCACGAGCGGTGCACGAAGAGTGGTCAACGGCATGCGCCATACAGCCATTCCGGTCGCATATTGTGCGGAGAATATGAATTTAAAACGGGCATCACGATAGGCTACCAGGTTTCCGTCGTCATCGAAATATACAAACTCAGAACGTGCCGATTGATTGGTTTTCCCGGTCAGGTAATCCAATTGATTGTATCCATCCAAATGAACTTTGAAAGTCTTGCTTCCGGCTGTTACGCCTTTTGTGGCGTCTTCCCTCAACGTCGGGCTTCCTCCAGCGGCAGCTACCAACGTAGTCAGCCAGTCTTCGGCAGAGAAAAGACCTGTGAAGTTACTTCCCGGTTTGATGTGTCCCGGCCAGCGAACTAAGCACGGAACGCGGTAAGCGCCTTCCCAGTTGGTGTCTTTTTCGGAACGGAAAGGAGAAGCTCCACCATCCGGCCATTGATTCTTCATGGCTCCGTTGTCAGTTGAATAAATCACAATGGTATTGTCGGCAATTCCCAGATCATCCAACAATTTCAACAGTTCGCCTACCATGCCGTCATGTTCTGTCATACCATCGGCCTGCAATCCCAAACCGGTTTTACCGTCCGAAGCAGGTTTCAGGTGTGTATATACGTGCATGCGGGTAGAATTGAACCATGTGAAAGAAGGCTTACCTGCTTTAGCCTGACGGGTGATAAAATCTTTGGCGGCAGCCAGAAATTCTTCGTCAACGGTTTCCATTCTTTTCTTTGTCAATGGTCCTGTATCTTCTACTTTACCGTCAGCTGTTGATCTTAATACACCGCGAGGTCCGAATTGTTTTTTGAAATTAGGATCTTTCGGATAATCAGGGTTCTCCGGTTCTTCTTCAGCATTCAAGTGATAAAGATTACCAAAAAATTCGTCGAATCCGTGTGCTGTAGGTAAAAATTTATCGCGGTCGCCCAAGTGATTTTTACCGAACTGTCCGCACATGTAACCGAGTGGCTTCAGGAATTCGGCAATAGTCGGATCTTCTGCCTGCAAACCAACTGTTGCTCCCGGCATTCCAACTTTTGTCAATCCCGTACGGAAGGGGCATTGTCCGGTAATAAAGGCTGCACGACCTGCCGTACACGATTGTTGCCCATAGTATTGAATGAATACGCCTCCTTCGTTTCCGATACGGTCGATGTTAGGCGTAGTAAATCCCATCAATCCGCGACTGTATGCGCTGATGTTGGTTTGCCCTATATCGTCACCAAAAATCACCAGAATGTTAGGTTTCTTTTGGGATTGAGCTTCTGCTTTTTGAGGAACAATCGCTCCTGCCGCAAGAATAGTTCCAATTGCCGCAACCTTGCCGCAATTTTTTAATTTTTCTTTTAAATTCAGGCTCATAATGCTCTATTTATGAAATTAAAATTTAATTTTGAATCGCTAGTTTTCTCTAATTACTTATAAAACAAATACAATTGAAAAATGTTTAAATTTTTTTAGAATAATATTGTTTATTGTTTTCAGTATTAAAAAAATCATATTTTACTTTTTATACAGCGAAAGCCAATGTGCCCCATGCCTGTGTCATAGGGAGTTCCCCGACGAGCTGTGGGACGATAGCTTTCACAATAAGACGGATTACATAAAAAAGACCCTCCTTTTGTGACTCTCCGGATTTCACCGGGGGAAGCTTCAATAGGTTTGGGATATCCGTCTTTACTAATCATATCACAACTGATAGCAGATTTCATAGCATGATCTGTTTCTGCATATAAATCGGCGGTCCATTGCCATACATTGCCGGCCATATCATATAACCCGTATCCATTGGCAGGGAAGGAACCTACGGGAGCAATTCCTTCAAATCCGTCTTCTTTTGTATTATTATATGGGAAATCGCCTGTAAAAGTATTGGCCATATATTTCCCGTCTTGTTTAAATTCGTCTCCCCAGTAATAGCGGGTGTTTACGGAACCGCCACGGGAAGCATATTCCCATTCAGCCTCAGAAGGAAGCCGCTTGCCGGCCCATTTGGCATAAGCAACGGCATCATCCCAGGAAACCTGTACTACCGGATAATTATCTTTTCCATCGATATTACTGGCAGGACCTTGCGGATGTTTCCAGTTGGCGCCGGGAGTCCATGTCCACCAACCACTCATATCCATCAAATTGACCGAATGTTTTGGGGGAGTGAACACCAAAGAACCGGGTTGAAGCATCGATTCATCCGGTTTGGGCGTATCGGGAGGCAGTTGTTTTTTAAGTTCTTCCCAATCGATCGCTTTTTCAGCGGTTGTAACATAACCGGTTGCTTCTACAAATTTTCTGAATTCAGCATTGGTTACAGGAGTTTTATCCATCCAGAACCCTTTTATTTTGACAAGATGCGCCGGACGTTCGTTGGGCATACTTTGGAGATCATTGGTTCCCATCTCAAATTCTCCATCAGGAATCCATACCATATTTGAACTTGAATCTTGTGGAGAAAGTTCATTTATATTTGCAGTCTTTTTATTTTCGTTATTGCATCCTGTTATTAAAAAAACAACTATCAGGGAAGCAAGTAAAGATGATGTGCCTTTTCTCATATTTTTAGTGGTTTAAACAGTTAGTTAGTCTTCATGGTAAATAAACAATAAATTGTGAATTTTGTTTACGGATAGATCTGATAAAGATTGTGGAAAATCTTCAGGGAATTTTCAATTTTTATAGAAATCAATCAAAAGCTCATACGTTCATTATGAAAAATAATCAAATTACTTCTTTCTAACTTAGAAAAGCCGTATATTTGCACTTTGATTTACGTCAATGAAAGAAAAGATAAAATACTACGCCGAGCAATTAGCTCCATATAAAGGAGTTATATATTTTTTTATTGCACTTCTTACTGCTCATTTTCTTTGGGGAGTGTTGGTGGATGCAAATTTGCATGGAAATGAAATTGTTATTTGTGGCATTGATTGTACTCCACAGTTTTATGAATTATCAAAAATCGTTACTAAAGCAGTTTATCATTTTATCTCGTTATTCCCTAATACAGATACACTGCAAATGGACGACACTCTTATCTGGTTTTCTGATGGAAAGATGAATTACCGTATCATATGGGGTTGCACAGGAATCAAACAATTATATATATTTGTGGCAATTATGACTTTGTGTCCGGGACCATGGAAAAAGAAACTTTGGTACATTCCATTGGGTGGTATTATTTTATCTGCATACAATATTGTCCGTATTTCTGCAATAATGTTCATAACAAAAAATCATCCGGAAAATTTCGAATTCTGGCACGAAGGGATTACCAAATATATATATTACGGACTCATGTTTCTTCTTTGGATGATCTGGGAAGACAAAATCAGGACAAAAGCTCCTGATCAAACAGAAACGAAATGATAAAAAAACTTTTATTTTCTTTAATTGTATTCATATATTCTTGTTTACAAGCAACTTCAACAACATTAAGCGATGATGCCAGGATCAGTGTACTTACCGTTTATCCTCGCACGAATGCCATATATGCCATATTCGGACATACAGCGGTCAGGATTCAAGATCCTCAACTGCAGATGGATATGGTTTTTAATTATGGAACGTTTGATTCCAGCCAACCTTATTTTATTTATCACTTCGTGAAAGGAGAAACCGATTATTCACTGAGCACCGATGAATTTCCCGAATTTAAATACCGGTACATGATGTGGGGAGCAACCATCAAGGAACAAGTATTGAATTTATCTCCTGAAGCCAGGCAAGATATTTATAATTTCATGATAAATAATGCGTTGCCACAAAATAGAGAATACCGGTATGACTATTTTTTTGATAATTGCGTAACACGTCCCAGAGATATTATTGAAAAATATGCAGGAGGTAAGATTATTTATCCCCAAACCCAACATCATCAGACTTTCAGGAAATTGGTGCATGACTATACCAAAAACTTCCCCTGGACATCTTTCGGCATTGATCTGGTATTAGGTATGGGAGCAGACAGCACAATAGCGCTCAGGCAGGAAATGTTTCTCCCGATCAAACTAATGGAAGCTTTCGATCAGTCTGAAATTGACACCAATGGAGGAGAATATCCGCTTGTTGCAACTCATTATACTATTGCAGAACAAACATTTTTACATGAAGAAGGTAAAAATATTTTTACGCCCGTTCGTGTTGCATCCTTCTTCTTATTATTTATTCTTGCTATTTCTGTTTGTTCATTTAATAAAAGAAAGTCGCTCAGAATACTCGATTTTATTATATTCCTTATTGCCGGACTCAGTGGTTGTATTGTGGCATTTATCGCATTTATATCAAGCCATCCGTGTACATCCGGCAACCTGAACCTGCTTTGGTTACACCCTTTACATTTAATCACTGCAATATTTTTTATCATAAAAGCACGCCAAAAATTCCAATATTGGTATCATTTGTTTAACTTTGCAGTTTTAACTGTATTTTTGCTTACATATTACATATTGCCCCAGTCTTTTCCTGCTGCCGGAATTGTCTTTGCAGCCATTCTTTGGATAAGATCAGGAGAGCAGTTGATACGAATACGAAGGAGTCGATATGTTGAACAAGTGTAAATATTTATCATACATCCAAAAATTATTAGCATCCTTTCTTTCTTTATTGAGCGTCACCGGGTTATTAGCCCAAGCTCAAACAGAACCTCCCAAATTGGTTGTAGGGATTACAATTGATCAATTAAGAAGTGATTATCTGCAATATTGCCTGAAAAGTTTCGGAGAAAAAGGGTTTAAACGATTACTCAACGAGGGTTTAGTTTATCAGCATGTAAAATATGATTTTCCGAATACCGACCGGGCCTCGGCGCAAGCAACCATTCACACCGGAACAAATCCTTATTACCATAGTATCATCGGGGCTGAAAAATACGATTTCGAAAAACAAAGAGAAGTTTCAATCGTTTCGGATCCTGAATTCATGGGAAATTATACACCTCAGAATTTTTCGCCTTTAGCACTGACAAGCACTACCATAGGAGATGAACTGAAACGTGCTTCCAATGGAAGATCCAATGTATATGCCATCGGACCGAACCCTACGGATGCCATACTTGCCGGAGGCTTGAACGCTAACGCTACATTCTGGATAGAAGACTACAACGGTAAATGGGCGACAAGCACATATTATAAGGATATTCCCTGGTACATGGATCGTTACAATATGTCGGAAGCTGTGTCCGAAAGGATCGATATGTTGACATGGACACCGTCTTTGCCTCAATACAATGCTTTTCCTTATTCCAAATTAACATCATTCGGTTATAATTTCAGACAAACAGAACGCTTTATTTATTTCAAAACAAGCGCTTTGGTAAATGCCGAAGTTACAAAATTGTTCTCAAAAATACTTGAATACGGAGATTTCGGAAACAGGCCGGTTCCTTCCATGATCAACCTGACCTATTATGCTGGAAACTATAAAGATAATTCCGATAAAGAATATTCACAGGAAATCCAGGATACTTATTACAAACTGGATAAAGAAATAGAAAATTTGTTGACTGCCATAGATAAATCTGTAGGTCTGAAAAATACTTTTATCTTCTTTACTTCAACCGGTTATTTTGAAACTCCCGAGGCCGATGCTTCCGGTGCGGTGAAGCCAATGGGTGAATTTTATCCCAAACGTTGTACAGCCCTTCTCAACATGTATCTGATGTCGATATACGGACAAGGAGACTGGGTACAAGGATATTATAACAAACAAATTTATCTGAACAAAAAATTAATCGAAAGTAAAAAAATATCTCTTGACGAATTTCAGGAAAAGGCTGTTAGATTCGTTATGCAATTTTCCGGAGTACAAGATGTTACAACATCTGAAAATATACTGCTCGGAAACTGGAACGAAGGCAACAGGTATTTTCGCAACGGCATATCCAAAAAACTTTGCGGAGATATTTTCATCGAACTTCAACCCGGATGGAACGTTGTCAATGAAGAACGGACAATCAAGACAAAAGATTATTACAATCAACCAATAATCACTCCGCTGATCTTTTTCGGACATAATGTACTTCCTCAAAAAATAGGAAGAACGATCAGGGCTACGGAAATTGCACCTTCTGTTACACATGTGCTCCGGATCAGGCCGCCGAACGGATGTCAGGATACTCCACTACCGGAATTTTTGAATTATGAGTGAAGAACTAAAAGTTAAGAATTAAAAATTAAGAATTAAAATAAAATGGGATTTAACGATATTCTAACAAAATTATTTGGCAATAAGTCACAACGGGATTTAAGAGAAATAGATCCTTTCGTGAAGAAAATCAAAGAAGTTTATCCTTCGATTGAAAAATTGAGTAACGATGAACTTCGCGCCAAAACAGATCAGATCAAACAACATATTCAGGATTATGTTGTCGCCGAAAAAAATAAAGTCAAAGAATTGAAATCAGGCATAGAAAAAATCGAACTCGAAGAAAGAGAAACTGTTTGGGCCGAAATCGACAAAATAGAAAAAGAAATTACTGAAAAATACGAAAAAATATTGGAAGAAGTGCTTCCTGAAGTTTTCTCTATTGTCAAAGATACCGCACGGCGTTTTACCCAGAACGAAAGAATAGTGGTCAAAGCCAATGAATTTGATAGGGAACTCGCTGTCAAACATGACTTTGTAACCATCGAAGGCGACAATGCCGTATATCATAATAAATGGACTGCCGGAGGAAATTAGATTACCTGGGACATGATCCATTATGATGTTCAGCTCTTCGGAGGAACCGTTTTGCATAAAGGAAAAATTGCGGAAATGGCTACCGGAGAAGGAAAAACATTGGTAGCAACATTGCCGGTTTTTCTGAATGCACTTACAAGAAATGGCGTGCACGTAGTAACCGTCAATGATTACCTTTCCAAACGTGACTCTGAATGGATGGGACCGTTATACATGTTTCACGGACTTTCCGTTGATTGTATCGACAGACATCAACCCAATTCTGATGCCCGCCGGAAGGCCTATGAAGCCGATATCACTTTCGGAACAAACAATGAATTCGGTTTCGACTATCTTCGTGATAACATGGCGATCAGTCCGCAAGATCTGGTTCAACGTAAACATAACTATGCCATTGTCGATGAGGTCGACTCCGTTTTGATTGACGATGCCCGTACACCTTTGATTATTTCAGGTCCGATTCCCAGAGGAGGCGGAGAAAATCAATTGTATGACGAATATCGTTCCAAAGTGGAAAATCTCGTCAGTTTACAAAAAAACTTTACCAACAAACTTCTGACGGAGGCTAAACAATTAATATCTTCTTCCAATCAAAAAGAAGTTGATGAAGGATTTATCCGTTTATATAGATCTTATAAAGGTATGCCTAAAAACAAACCTTTGATCAAATACCTGAGTGAGCAAGGGATCAAAGCCGGAATGCTCAAAACCGAAGAATTTCATATGCAACAACAAAATAAGGAAATGCACATCATCACAGATCCCTTATATTTTGTTATTGATGAAAAAAACAATACGATCGAGCTGACAGATAAAGGAATCGATGTGCTTACCGGAAATTCGGACGACCCTCAATTCTTTGTATTACCAGATATTGCAGCCCAATTGGCGGATTTGGAAAATCAAAATCTGTCGTCGGATGAGAAGCAAGCAAAAAAAGATGAAATGCTTGAAAATTATGCTGTCAAATCCGAACGTGTACATACCATCAACCAATTGTTGAAAGCCTATTGCTTATTCGAAAGAGATGACGAATACGTTGTTATCGATAATAAAGTAAAAATCGTTGACGAACAAACCGGCCGTATCATGGAAGGCCGCCGTTATTCCGACGGATTACACCAGGCGATCGAAGCCAAAGAGCGCGTGACCGTAGAGGCTGCTACACAAACTTTTGCAACCATCACTTTGCAAAACTATTTCCGTATGTACCACAAGCTGGCAGGTATGACCGGAACTGCAGAGACAGAAGCAGGAGAACTTTGGGATATCTATAAACTCGATGTGGTGGTTATCCCGACTAACAGACCGATTGTCAGGGATGATATGAACGATCGTATCTATAAAACCAAACGCGAAAAATATAATGCGGTCATTGAAGAAATCAATACTTTGGTAAATGCCGGACGTCCAGTACTTGTAGGTACCACTTCCGTAGAAATTTCCGAATTATTGAGCCGTATGCTTACCTTGCGGAAAATCAAGCATAATGTATTGAACGCCAAGTTGCATCAACGTGAAGCAGAAATCGTGGCGCAAGCCGGACAATCGGGAACCGTAACCATTGCTACCAACATGGCAGGTCGTGGTACCGACATCAAGCTTTCTCCTGAAGTAAAAGCTGCCGGAGGTTTGGCCATCATCGGTACGGAAAGGCATGAATCGCGTCGTGTTGACCGTCAGTTGAGAGGTCGTGCCGGTCGTCAGGGCGACCCGGGATCTTCTGTTTTCTACGTTTCTCTGGAAGATGATCTGATGCGTTTGTTCGCTACCGAAAGAATTGCCGGATTAATGGATAAACTCGGATTCAAAGAAGGTGAAGTATTGGAACACAGCATGCTGAACAAATCCGTAGAACGTGCTCAAAAGAAAGTGGAAGAAAACAACTTTGGTATCCGTAAACGCTTATTGGAGTATGATGATGTGATGAACTCGCAACGCGAAGTGGTTTATACCAGACGTCGCCATGCTTTGATGGGAGAACGTATCGGTTTGGACGTTGTCAATATGTTGTACGATACAGCCGGAGCCATCATCGAACAAAATCAACCTTCGGGAGATTATGAAGGATTGAAATTCGATTTGTTGAAAACAATGGCAATGGAATCTCCGCTCAGTTACGATGAATTCCGTTCCATGAAACAAGAAGCCTCCACTGAAAAAATATTCGAACAAGTATTGGATAGTTTCAAACGGAAAACAGACCGGATGTGTCAGGTAGCTCAGCCTGTTATTAAACAAGTATATGAGAATCAAGGCGCTCTTTACGAAAACATCCTGATTCCCGTAGCCGACGGAAAACGTGTTTACAACGTTACCTGCAATCTGAAAACTGCATACGAAAGCGACTGTAAAGAAATCGTCAAAGCTTTTGAGAAATCAATTCTGCTCTTCACCATCGACGAGTCATGGAAAGAACATCTTCGTGAAATGGATGAATTGCGCCATTCCGTCCAAAATGCAAGTTACGAAAACAAAGATCCGCTCCTGATTTACAAACTCGAATCATTTGAACTTTTCAAAAATATGGTAAACAGCATGAACAGAAAAGCTGTCGCCATCCTGATGCGCGGGCAAATTCCGGTCAGAGAACCAGAAAATGTTCAACAAGCCACTGCCGAATCTAAAACGGATTATAGCCGCTACCGTACTCAAAAAGACGAAGTAAGCGAAAGTCGCCGTCTGCAATCTGAAGTAGCATCGAGAGATACACGGGAAGCCCCAAAAAGAGAGCCCATCCGGGCAGAGAAAACTTTAGGAAGAAATGATCCATGTTTCTGCGGAAGTGGTAAGAAGTATAAAAATTGTCACGGAAAAGAAGCGTAAAAATTAATAATGAAAAATTAATAATTAATAATTATGATTGGATTGTAAACGATACCTCTTGTCCAATTGTTAATTATTAATTATTAATTGTTAATTGAAAAGCCATGTTTTATTTAATGATCATCCTCTTTGTCATTGGTTATACCTGTATAGCCCTTGAACACCCCTTGCACATTAACAAGTCTGCAACTGCTTTACTTTTAGGTACATTGATGTGGGTTTGTCTTGTAATGGCAGATCCGTCGATCATGCCGGTTTTTCCTGATTTTCAGGCTTATTTGAATGAACATCCTGATAGCATATTTGCTGCATGGCTGAGTCACGGGCCTTTATTGGAACATTTGGGAGAAGTTGCAGAAATATTATTTTTCCTGCTGGGAGCCATGACCATTGTTGAATTAGTTGATACTCACGAAGGATTTCGTATCATCACTGATAAAATCAATACAAGAAAGAAAACGAGCTTGCTTTGGATCATCAGTTTCATTACCTTCTTCATGTCGGCAGTATTGGATAACCTGACAACATCCATTGTAATGGTTGCCCTCCTGAGAAAACTGATCGCTGATAAGCACGACCGTTGGTTTTATGCAGGAATGGTTATTCTGGCTGCTAATGCCGGAGGAGCCTGGTCTCCGATTGGCGACGTTACTACCATCATGCTTTGGATTGCAGGTAAAGTGAGTGCCGGAAATATTATTGTCATGACTTTTATGGCAAGTTTGGTTTCCATGATTGTTCCTCTTCTGATACTTTCTTTCTCTATGAAAGGAGAAGTCAAACGTCCGGAAAGTCATAATGAAAGAGGCCCTAAAATTCCGAACGGACAGCGTAACCTGATTTTTATTGTTGGTATAGGAGCCTTATTATTTGTTCCTGTATTCAAAACAATAACCCATCTACCTCCCTATTTGGGAATGTTAGGCGGATTAGGTGTTTTATGGGTGATTACCGAAATTATCCATAAGAAAAAACCGGAAAATGAAAAAGGTTATTATTCCGTAACTGCTATTTTAAGAAAAGTGGATACGCCAAGTATTCTGTTCTTTTTGGGAATATTGATGGCTGTTGCTGCTTTGCAGACTTGTGGACATTTGGGAATGCTTTCTGCTTCATTAGATACAATTCCGATGCAGGAACCCGGAAAATATTATCTTATCACAGCAATCATTGGAGTTTTATCATCCATTGTCGATAATGTGCCATTAGTTGCCGGCGCTATGGGAATGTACGATTTCCCGATGGATCACTATTTCTGGGAATTCCTGGCTTATGCCGCAGGAACAGGAGGGAGTATTCTGATCATCGGCTCAGCCGCCGGAGTGGCCGTGATGGGTATGGAAAAGATAGATTTTATCTGGTACTTGAAACGTATTTCCTTGCTTGCATTGATAGGCTATCTGGCCGGATGCGCAGTGTTCATTCTGCAAAAAAGCTTTATATAAATTGAAAATGGAAAGTGGAAAATTGAAAATGCCTATTTTCCACTTTCCACTTTCAGTTTTTCACTCATCTGAAGAATTTCATCAAAATAATCCCCTCTTGTCAGTTTTCCGTTTTGCAGGATAACTACTTCAACACAGGCTTCACAGCAGAGTTGGAGATCCTTTTTCCGGAATATTTTTTGATCGAAGATAATTTTTATTCCTTCCCTTTTCCAATTTAATCGAGAAACAAAAATATCACTTCCCGTCAATGAAGTTTTGTACCGGATATCTATTCGTGAAACCATAGCATCTATTTGTTGCTGATGAAGTTCCAGAAAGGAAACTCCTAAACTCTCCAAAAATTCGTGCCGTGTATGTTCGAGATAATGAAGATAATTGGCATTATTGACAACACCTTGTATATCACATTCATAATCGCGGACTTTCATTTTTAATTCAAAAAAGAATTTCTCCATTATTGCGAGGTCTAAAATTGTAAGAGTTTGAATAACTTATCCGAAGGTCTGATTTTATCGGGAACTTTCATCGAAAACAGTTCTCCTTTTTGTGTTTCCTGCACAGAAAGTAAATTGACACGGATTTCTTCAACATCCATAAACAGCGCCCCGGTTGTAGGGCCGGTGATCAGGATTTTATCTCCTACTTTTAATGATTGTGTTTCCATCAGAAATTCACCGACACCGATATTGGAGAAATATTTGATCACTTTACCTACATATAATTTTCTTTCGGTAGCTTCATTTCCGTATTTATCGCTCCACTCGCCAAGCCGTTGTCCCAAATAATATCCATTCCAAAATCCACGGTTGAAGACACGCTTCAAACGAACATCCCAATCCGCTATTTTATCTTCGGAGAAAGTATTTTCGCAACAAGATTTGACAGCTTCTTTGTAACATTCGGTCACAATACGCACATATTCAGGCCCGCGGGCGCGTCCTTCAATTTTGAAAACACGGACTCCGGCATCCATCATCCTGTTCATGAAATGAATAGTTTTCAAGTCTTTGGGCGACATGATATATTGATTATCTATTTCTAATTCAATATCCGTTTCCTTGTCTTTTACGATATAGCTCCGGCGGCAAAGCTGATTGCATGCGCCCCGATTGGCAGAAGAATCCATTTCGTGCAGACTCAGGTAACACTTTCCGGAAACAGCCATGCACAACGCTCCATGACAGAACATTTCAATGCGGATTAATTCGCCGCTGGGACCTTTGATTTGTTGCTCCTGAATTTGAGTATATATTTCTTTCACCTGATCCAGATTCAATTCCCTGGCCAAAACCACCACATCGGCAAATTGGGCATAAAACTTCAAAGCATCAACATTGGAAATATTTAATTGAGTGGATAAATGCACCTCGACTCCAATGCTCCGGGCATAAGACATTGCCGCAACATCTGCTGCAATAATGGCCGAAAGATTTGCTTTTTTTGCCGCATCGATGATTTGTTTCATCAATGAAATATCATTGTCGTAAATAATCGTATTGACTGTCAGATAAGACCTTATATGATTTTCTTTACAAATTCCGGCTATTTTATGTAAATCTTCTATGGTAAAATTATTGGAAGAGCGGGAACGCATGTTCAAGCCTTCAATACCAAAATAAATAGAATCAGCTCCTCCCTGAATGGCTGCTGCAAGAGATTCGAAAGAACCTGCGGGAGCCATTATTTCATAGTTATTAATATCTTTTTTCACGCTTTTAAAAATTCAAATTTCTCTTTCTGATTCAATTGTGTAAACAAAACTATCGGCACGATAATAACCTATATTCCATTCAACAGGACGGGAACCCGGATCAAATACAAACCGTTTCCTTTTAAGGATGGGATCTCCTATTTTGAGCTCCAGCTTTTCTGATAATAATTTGTCAGCAGCTCTTGCGCTGATTTCTTCTTTCGACAGTTTTGCAATTGTATTGTAATCTTTTTCCAGAATATCGTATAGTGGCCGGGCAAAATCTTCATTGCCGGTTAGTCCTATCCTGGGGTTAAAGTAGGAAATAAAATAGACAAAAGGACGATCGGGATTTCCTCTCAACCGCTCCAATTTCAGGATCTTAGTGTCCTTATCTATATTAAAAAAATGACATAATTCTTCTGTTGGCTTTATCCAACCAACGAATAATTCATAATTTTTTATTTCAATACCCAGCGCTTTCATTTCCTGGGAAAAACTCATCCAATTATTAGCTTTGGAAGTGATCGACATATCTGCGACAATAGTTCCCACCCCTTTTTTGCGGATAAGCAAACCCTCATACACCATCTTGTTGATGGCTTGTCTTAAGGTGCTGCGGGAAATGCCTAATTGTCTGGCTAAATCAACTTCATTGGGAAGTTTTTTCCCATTCTTATATTCAGGCGATTGAATCGCTTTTCTAATCTGATTTTCTATTTGTACATACAAAGGTAACGGACTATTATGGTCTAATATTATCTTCATACAAATGTATTTTGTTTATTCTTAGGAGACAAAGGTATAATTTTTATGTAAATAAATTTTGATATTCGGAAATAAATATTTTAATTTGCATCAAATTTGATATGTACATACATATATACATATAAACATGAAAACACTCAATTTAGGAATAGACGTCGGAGGCTCTCACATATCCTGTGCATTAGTTGACAAACAAACAGGTCTTATAGTAAATAATACCATAAAGGAAATCAAGATTGACTCAAAAGGTTCCGTCAAAGATATTGTTGACAAATGGAATTCATTGATTTCCGAAGTGATTTTGTCAGCAGGTTTAAACAATGTGAATGGAATCGGAATTGCGATGCCCGGACCCTTCGATTATGAAAGAGGAATTTCCAAAATATCCGGAGTTGATAAATTTGACAGCTTATTCGGACTAAATGTTAGATATGCCATTTTAAATGCAATAAAAGATACTTCCTTATCTGTCTCCTTTGCGAATGATGCCACTTGTTTTGCTTTGGGAGAATATTTTTCCGGAGCCGCAAAAGGTAGCAAAAGAAGCCTGATTGTAACATTGGGAACAGGTTTCGGAAGCACTTTTCTGATAGATGGAAAACCACAAACGAAAGAAACAGAAGAAGTTCCTGCAAATGGCTACCTATACAATATCCCTTTTGGCGACAGTATCGGCGATGATTATTTTTCTACCCGCTGGTTTATCAAACGCTGGCAGGAAAAAACCGGAAAACAAGTTTCAGGCGTAAAAGAAATTGCCGGTTTAGCGGAACAAAAAGATGAAGAAGCCTTATCTGTATTCAAAGAATTCTCCAATAATTTAAGCGAATTTATATATCCATGGTTAAAAAATTTCAAACCGGATACATTCATTTTTGGAGGAAGTATTGCCAGAGCTGCCAATTTTTTTGTTCCGGAATTAAAAATATTATTACAAAACAAAAATATCAATAACATAGAAATAAAGCCTTGTGAATTATGGGATACAGCTCCCATTGTTGGTTCGGCAATGAATGTAAACAATATAAAAATTGAAATGGAACAAAAACTGAGAAAAACAGAACAATTCTTAGCGCCTGAGAAAGCAACATCTACACCAGCCGGTGAATACGATATTTACCCCGGATTTCCTATTGGAAACGGAAAAATCCAATCAGGAACAAAAGCATTGGCCGATTGGATTCTTACACATAAAAATGTAATGATCGACGGATATGTCGGTGTATTCTGGGATAAATTACAAGAAAATCTGAATAATGAATTGATCCGTTCAGGTAAAAAAATACGTTGGTTCCATACCGATGCGGCCATGCGTCCGGAGGAAGAAATCAACCAAATGGTAGAACCTTACCTGGGAGGTGATGACCCTATTTTCGGAACAATAACAGATAAAGAACTGAAAGACTGGTTCTACATGGATAAACTGCAACAAATGCAGCCTGATAATGACGCCGATATCAATATTGTGATTGGTTGTGGAGCTTCATTAGCCGGATGGAAATCAGCCTCATTGATGTACGTTGATTTGCCAAAAAATGAATTACAGTTCCGGATGAGAGCCCAAACTGCTACAAATCTGGGAATCAAATCATTTGATGATAACCGGCAAATGTACAAACGATTCT
>JAVBLQ010000049.1:0-28064 GCA_031553435.1 Bacteroidales bacterium
ACTATTGGCGGCGATGCGGCACCACGCAAAGGAGCTCTGTTGGATTTGGAATCGACTTATAAGGGCGGTCTGTTATTGCCCAAAGTAAGCATCACCGATTTGTCTAAAATCCCGGCAGGTTTTACCGATTCCTCGGTTCAATGCCAGGATACAAATGCTGAACTGAAAGGTTTGGTTGTTTACAATACCAATACCACTACTGGCGAAGGTATTTATGTATGGGATGGTGAAGACTGGGCAAAAGTAGGCGCCGGTGCTTCCAGTGAATTGTCAGGCACACCGGGTACCTGGACAACAGTTAATCCTTCTCCCAATACGGGTGACGGTACCTCCGGGAATCCTTTCACGAATGCATGTCCAGCTACAAGTGTTCAGCTCGGAGTACAAACCGATTACAGTTTTGGTGCAGTTACTCCTTCTAATGCCGCCACTTCTTTCGGTGGGATATTGACTTTCACAGCCAGTGGTAGTGTTGCCGTCAGTAAAGGTGGAAAAACCGGTACTGTTTATGTGACGATCGGCGCTTGCGGAAGCGCACCTGCCCAGCCAGCTTCGGTTAGTGGTATGTCACAGGTGTCTAAAGGTAGTGCTAACCTGACTTATTGTGCGGGTGCGGTATCTGGCGCTACCGAATATGTCTGGACAGTTCCCGCAGGTTGGACTATTACTTCTGCCACCAATGGCGAGTGTATTACCGTTACAGCTCCCAATACTACCGGTTCGGGTAATATTTCTGTAGCTGCTAAAAATGCTGTTGGCACCAGTTCGGTTTATAATTTCCCGGTTACTGTTGTCGATCCATCGACTGTTAATCCCGCTGCCGGTACATATTATATCACCGGTACTAACTGTTTTGATGTAGCTCAAACCATGACTGCTGCTTGTGGAACAACAGGAAGAACCAATGCCTTTGCTTCAAACAGGACTTTCCAGTATACTTTGAATCATTCGACAGGTGCTTCTAATGTAACTTTTGCTGTTCAGGGCGCAACAAATTTGATTAAATCATTGACCTGGTCAGGC
Organism: Bacteroidales bacterium; assembly: GCA_031553435.1. Lineage (GTDB taxonomy): Bacteria > Bacteroidota > Bacteroidia > Bacteroidales > Azobacteroidaceae > JAVBLQ01. The sequence goes on from JAVBLQ010000049.1 coordinate 1,024, forward strand.
GATGTTGCTACGATTGTCTTTGTAGATGATATCGTAAGTAAGATCACGGGTAATGCTACCGGTAATACAGTAACGCTTTACGCTTTATTTACCAATAATGTATCCGCCCAGGTACAAAGTAGTATGACATTGACAGTTAAGGATTGTACCTGTTGTCCAGGTTACCTGCAACCGGGAAACAATCTTTGTTGGTACAAGACTGACATGCCTTCTCCCGGCTATACTAATTGGAATGCGGCTATGACTGGTTGCCAGAATGGTTCGTATGCTGATGGTAATGCAGGTTGGCGTTTACCAACAATAGATGAACTTCAAAATATACAATCAGTTCACAATAGTTTGGCAAGCCAAGCTACTTCTGCTACTGGTACTACTAATATGCAGGCGGGCCATTACTGGAGTAGTGCGGAGTATGACTCTGGCTATGCTTGGAGTTGGTACTTCACCAATAACGATAAGTACTGGAACAGTAAGTCCAATGACGATAATGTTCGCTGCGTGAGGAGTAATAATTAACAATTTCTCAATTTAACAATTTGCAGATCGACCCGCGAAGCGGGTCGATTTTTTTTTGCAGTTATATATAATTTCTATAAAAAATCATATCTGATATTTTGTTTTTTAACATTTTACTTCTACCTTTGGTCCGTTATAATAATTCCAGGTGTATGGTTTCAGTATATCAAAGAGCCTAAACACTTGAATTTGTGGGAAGAGGGTTCATCTGCAATAATTTTGGAAGTAGAATGCAGATATGCAAATCTCCCTTTTATTTAAAAGTATTAATACGCCGCAATTAGTAACTGTTTGAAATTTACAACATGTAAATCTTAAGCAGTTTCTGATTTGAATTTTATGATATACTTAAATTCTGTTAAGAGGTTATGGAGATTTCGGAAGTGTTTTTCAAAGAAAAGAGTAATGAAAACTGTATTTATTTGTATAAAGAAGGTAGTTTTTGGAAATCTTATGAGCATAGCGCCTGGTTGTTTGTAAGGTATGTTCGTCCTTATCAGACGAAAAAGCGGTTTTACAAAAATATCAGGCAGGAGATTGTATCTATCGGATTTCCCGACGTGACATTGGAAGACATATTGAAGAACCGGAAGATTTTAGATAGAAAAGAAAAAGAAGTAGTTCTTGAAATTGAACCGGAGGAAGGTTTTAATGAAGAAGTTTTTTTGGCATGGAAGGATATGTGTTCGGTTCAGGAAAAAGTGCAGATAAATGAAAGTGAAGATAAACACGAGGATGTTGTTAAGCTGATCCGTACTTTTTCCCTGGTGAACAGTACCCCATTGGATTGTATGCAGTTTATTTCGGAATTACAAAAAAGAATTTAAGTCAGATGGCATTATATTATGACTTGCCTATTTATAAGGATAGTTATCGTTTGTTGCTGTTGTTGTATCAATTAACCAGAAATTTCAACCGGGAATATAAATATACGCTCGGACAGGAGATGAAAACAACAGGCATGCAGATGGTGCAAAATATATTCAGGGCGAATTCCGCACAGGACAAAACGGAGCCGTTGCTCAGGTTGTCGGATGCCCTTGAACTTTTGAAACTGGAACTTCGTCTTTGTGTCGATATGCGGTTGATTACACCCGTGCAGCAGGCGCAGGTATGGGAGTTGATCGACTCTATTTCCAAACAGTTGTCCGGTTGGAGAAAAGCAGGTATTCAAAATCAAAAATAAATAATCGAGCTGTGATGAGAAAGTATTCAGCCGGAACCGGATATATAGTACGCTTTATCCGGGTGTGCAATCAAAATGATTAAACTCGATAGTCCACCGGATTTTAAAAGATCCGGTAAATCATGCTACCGGACGCCCGGCGAGCAGCCATATCGGCAGATCGTGTATCTGTGGAGAACAAAATAGCGACTATTATATGCAGACTAATTGGTACTGGAGTAGTACGGAGTATGACTCCAGCAATGCTTGGAATTGGAATTTCAACAATAACAATAAGAATTGGAACAATAAGACCAACGACAACAATTATGTTCGCTGCGTGAGGAGATAAATTCAGGAATATTTTATGACAAACATCAGGCAACCGTCTTTTGATTTTGATACACCGCCGGAGGAGGCTGTTTCAAACGCAGATCAACAGACACAGATGATACGGATTTTATTTTCAATTGAATATGAGTATATTATAAAAATATATAAACAATGAATTTCTGTGTGTTCTGTGTATTTTGTGTTCTGATTTCACTTTTGAGACAACCTCACGTCCGGCAAGAGTTACCTGGGGAGATTGGAGAAAAGAAAGTATTTAAGATCAACAATAAATAATCAAGCTGTGATGAGAAAATATTCAGCCGGAACCGGATATATAGTACGCTTTGTCCGGGAGTGCAGTCAAAATGATTAAACTCGATAGTCCACCGGATTTTAAAAGTCCGGTAAATCATGCTACCGGACGCCCGGCAAGTAGCCATATCGACAGATCGTGTATCTGTGGAGAACAAAATAGCGACTATTTTATGCAGACGAACAATTACTGGAGTAGTACGGAGTATGACTCTGGCAATGCTTGGAATTGGAACTTCAACAATAACGATAAGAACTGGAACAATAAGACCAATGACAATAATGTTCGCTGCGTGAGGAGATAAATTCAGGAATATTTTATGGCAAACATCAGGCAACTGTCTCTTGATTTTAATACACCGCCGGATCCTGTTTCTTTGGTGAATGAGGAAGAAACAGGACGTCCGGCAAGAGTTATCTGGGGGAGATTGGAGAAAAGCAAATATTCAAAATCAAAAATAAATAATTGAGCTGTGATGAGAAAGTATTCAGCCGGAACCGGATATATAGTACGCTTTGTCCGGGAGTGCAGTCAAAATGATTAAACTCGATAGTCCACCGGATTTTAAAAGATCCGGTAAATCATGCTACCGGACGCCCGGCAAGCAGCCATATCGGCAGATCGTGTATCTGTGGAGAACAAAATAGCGACTATTTTATGCAGACTAACAACAATTACTGGAGTAGTACGGAGTATGACTCTGGCAATGCTTGGAATTGGAACTTCAACAATAACAATAAGAACACGAACAATAAGACCAATAACAATTATGTTCGCTGCGTGAGGAGATAAATTCAGGAATATTTATGACAAACATCAGGCAACTCTCTATTGATTTTGATATACCACCGGAGCCTGTTTCTTCGATGAATGAGGAAGGAACAGGATGTCCGGCACGGATCACGCTCGAAGATCTGTTTCTCGCCTATTTTGATTGCCGGAAACACAAACGCAAGACTGCAAATGCTTTGAAATTCGAAATGGATTACGAAGAAAGCCTCATTCGGCTTTGTGATGAAATCAACAATGGTACTTATCAGATTGGTCGCAGCATTTCCTTTATCGTTGATCACCCTGTTAAGCGCGAAATTTTTGCGGCGGATTTCAGGGACCGGATTGTTCATCATTTGATCATGAGCAAGGTTGGGCATATATTCGAAAAAGAATTTGTCTATGATAGTTATAGTTGCCGTAAAAATAGGGGCACCTTGTTCGGAGTGAAGCGGTTGAACCGTTTTATCCGTTCATGCAGCCAGAATTACACCAAAGATTGTTATGTGTTGAAAATGGACATCCAGGGATTTTTTATGTCGATCGATAAAGAAAAATTGTTGGATATGATTTTTGAGCTGGTAGGCTGTAATTATCATGAACCTGACAAAGATCTGTTGATGGGATTGATCCGGCAGGTGGTAATGAACGATTGTACGAATAATTGCCATATCAAAAGTCCGTTAAGTTTTTGGAACGGCTTACCTTCAAATAAAAGCTTGTTCGGAAATGATGAAAAAATGGGGTTGCCTATCGGAAATTATACCAGCCAGGTGTTTGCTAATTTTTATCTGGGTAAACTGGATCATTTCATCAAATCGGATCTGGGTATCAGGTACTATTCCCGGTATGTCGATGATTTTGTCATGGTACACAATGATAAAGAGCATCTGAAAAGTTTGATTCCTGTTATTGAGACTTTTCTCAAAGAAAAATTGGGATTGAATCTTCACCCCCGGAAAATAGTTCTTCAACATTATGAAAAAGGAGTCAAGTTTACAGGGGCTTATATTATGCCCGGCCGGATTTATATTGAAAGACGAACAAAAGGCGGTTTGTATCAGAAAATAGCGAATGCTAATAAAAAAATAAGACAAGATCCGACCGGATTTTCCAAAGAAGAGCGTGAACACTTGTTTGCCTCCGTTAATTCTTACCTGGGTTTTATGAGACATTACAAAACATTTAAGTTAAGAAAAAAAATGTTGAAACAATTGTCTGCAAGATTTGATAAATATTATCGTCCGGCTGCAAAATACACCAAATTGAAAAAGATTGATTCTTAGAAGCTCGGATTGTGACCTAATTGAATATTTTGGGTGCACCGCGTACCGTGCACCCAAAAGTGTTCATATCGATTTCAATGTGAAAATTTAAACAGCCTCTAAAACAAGAATTATTAAAAACATAGTATCTTTGTTGATGATCTTTTTAGAAAATTTATCTTCGTACCTTCGTGTCTTTGTGTTTAAATTATTTACGAATGAAATATTTATTAAGCATCTTTACCGGATTTATTCTTTTTTCAGCAAATCTTAAAGCTGAGGATAAAATTATTGTTGAAAAATATAAATATTGGGGAAATATTCCGGTGAATCGTCCGGTGTTGGTTGATAGCCTGGATGTGAACGGAGAGAAATTTTCCGGTAAAGCATTGTTGAAAACCGATATTTCGTTTGATAAATTTCATTCGAATAACCAAACAATAGAGACTGATACATTGGGTTTTATACGCATACCAGGGAAAAAGGGAAAGGATACGTTTCACCTTTTTTCGTTTAATGTGGATGCTGGAAATTATTATTCCGGCGCACAACTCGAAATTACCGGAACCGGAATGTTTGAGGTTTTTGTCAACGGCAAAAAGGAAAAAAGCAATACTTACATTGCCAAAGATTTTGATGATGCCGATCCCGCTTATATCAACCTGACTCTGGAGCCCAAACGATATGAAATTATCGTGAAATACTTGTTGAGTGGAGAAAAACCGGATACCTTGCAACTCAAAAGTGTTTTGAATAACGTCAGAAACCCGGATCAGATCAGCGTTTCGGCAGATGCTAAACGTGCAATCACGATGAATGATATCATTGAAGGAAACCGGCTGGTCAGATCGGCTATTTCACCCAGTGGAAAATATTATTTTGCCTCTTATTCCAATTTTTATCCGACGGAAAAAACGATTTCGAATATAGAACTCCGGGAAGTGAAAAATAATCAATTGATATTCCGTTTCCCGACTTATATAACTCCTTATTGGGCTCCGCAAACCGATCATATTTATTTTTGGAGAACGGGAGAAACGGAGTCGGATCTCTATCGTTTGAATCCGTCCAATATGGAGGAAAAAATTATTTGCGGAGGGTTGAAAGTAGAATCTTCGGTCATTTCTCCTGACGAAAAATATATGATTGTCCGTATAGAAGACAAAGGCCCGGCTCAAACCGGATCTTTCAAAAGATTCCTCTCTCCCGATGACAGAACCGGAAACTGGAGAGACCGGACTTCCCTCTATCGTTATAGTTTTGAGGATGGAACTTTGGAACGGCTTACTTTCGGAAAATCAGACACATACCTGTCTGATATAAGTGAAGACAGCCAGGAGCTTTTATTTTATAGCAAAGAAGATGATTATGCGGAAAGACCGTTTTCCAGAACTTCCATATATAAATTGAATCTGCAAACCTTGGTTGTCGATACATTGGTATATAATGAAAAATATATCAATCGCGCTTATTTTTCTCCTGATAAGAAAAAGATTTTGTTTCTGGGAATGCCTGAATCTTTTAATAAAACAGGACAAAATATCTTGCCCGGACAGATTGCAAACAGTTCTGACAAACAGGCATTTATTATGGATTTGTCAACCAAAGAAGTAAAGCCGGTCACCAGAAATTTCAATCCGAGTATTGAATCGGCAGCCTGGTCTGTGTATGATAACAAGATATATTTCAAAGTGCAGGATGAAGACCGGGAACAAGTCTATTGTTATGATCCGGATACGGATAAATTCGAAAAATTACCTTTGCAGGAAGATATAATTTCATCTTTTACCTTATCAAAATCGAGTGCTGCAAGTTTGTATGCCGGACAAAGCGTATCGAATTCGACCCGTTTGTATGCTTATGATTTGAAATCAAAACGGTCTGTGCTTTTGTCTGATCCTTTTAAGGATCAACTTGCTGAAATTAAATTGGGAAGCGTTTCCGATTGGAGTTTTGTTACGGATGATCAGACGGAAATTAAAGGCAGATATTATCTTCCTCCCGATTTTGATCCGGATAAAAAATATCCTTTGATTGTTTATTATTATGCGGGTACTACTCCTGTGGAAAGAACTTTTGAAGGCCGTTATCCATTACATGTGTATGCTGCTTTGGGATATGTTGTTTATACACTTCAACCGAGTGGAACTATTGGCTTCGGACAAGAATTTTCGGCCCGCCATGTGAATGCATGGGGACAACGTACTGCCGATGAAATTATTCAGGGAACAGAACAATTTTGTGCAACACATGGATTTGTAGATAAAACAAAAATCGGTTGTATCGGAGCTTCTTACGGAGGCTTTATGACTCAATATTTACAAACAAAAACTGACTTGTTTGCTGCTGCTGTTTCACATGCCGGAATCAGTAATATTGCAAGTTACTGGGGCGAAGGTTATTGGGGATATTCATACGGCGGATCTGCCAGCGCCGATAGTTATCCCTGGAATAATCCGAAACTGTATGTAGAACAAAGTCCTTTGTTTCATGCAGATAAGATCAATACCCCTTTGTTGTTGCTTCATGGAGGTTCGGATATAAATGTGCCTATCGGCGAAAGTATCCAAATGTTCAATGCACTTAAAATATTGGGAAAAACCGTTGAGTTCATACAGGTTGATGGTGAAAATCATGCGATTACCAATTATAAAAAACGATTGGAATGGAATAATACGATCTTTGCATGGTTTGCCAGGTGGCTCAAAAACGAACCGGAGTGGTGGAATAAAATGTATCCGAAGACTTATGAATAAAAATATGATTGATAAATATTTTCCGGATTTGACGGAAGAAAAGAAAAAACATTTTGACGCATTATACGATCTTTATATGGATTGGAATGCCAAAATCAATGTCATTTCCAGAAAAGACATTGAAAATTTGTATGAACATCATGTTCTGCACTCTTTAGGGATTGCTAAAATAATCAACTTCAGACCGGAAACTACAATTCTGGATGTAGGAACCGGTGGGGGGTTCCCCGGCATTCCGTTAGCCATACTCTTTCCTGATGTGAAATTCCATCTGGTGGATAGCATCGGGAAAAAGATCAAAGTAGTTGCTGCCGTTGTTGAACAACTCCAATTAAAAAATGTAACTTTTGCCCATTGTCGTGCGGAAGAAGAGAAGCTGAAATATGATTTTGTAGTCAGCCGTGCAGTCATGCCGTTGAAAGATCTGATAAAAATTATTCAAAAAAATATTAAAAAAGAGCAAAAAAACAGTCTGCCCAACGGACTTATTTGTTTAAAGGGAGGCGAACTTCAACATGAAATTCTGCCTTTCAAAAAAATAGCCGTTGAATATGATTTAAGCGATTATTTTTCAGAAGAATATTTTGAGACAAAAAAAATAGTGTATGTTCCAATTTAGAATTACTCAGAGCCACTCTGTGTTATAAAATACAATGAAAATAAAAATATTTGAATTCAACCCTATACAGGAAAACACCTATGTAGTTTATGATGAAACGGGAGAAGCCGTTATCATCGATTGCGGGTGTCTAGGAAAAGAAGAAGAAAAAATCCTGGATGATTTTATCGCTTTCAATCATTTGACAGTAAAGCATTTGTTGAATACCCATTTGCATTTAGACCATGCTTTTGGGAATGCGTTCGCATCTAAAAAATATGGACTTAAACCGGAAGGAAATAAGCTGGAAGAAACCGGAATGCCCGGTTTGAAAGAACAAGCCCGGAGATTTGGCTTTGAATTGGTTGAAGATGCCGTAACATTAGGTACTTATCTGGAAGATGGTGATACTGTTACTTTTGGAAATCATACACTCTATTGCCTGTTTGTCCCCGGGCACTCTCCGGGAAGTATTTGCTTTTACTCCAAAGAAGGAAATTGCGTCTTTGCCGGTGATGTATTGTTTCAGGGAAGCATCGGACGGACAGATCTTTGGGGCGGCAGTTTCAATACATTGATCAGCGGAATCCGAAGAAAGTTGTTGACTTTGCCCGAGTCCACAGTTGTTTATCCGGGACATGGGCCGGCGACTACGATAGGGGAGGAGAAGAGGAATAATATGTATTTGTGAGATAGTTGCTAAAATGATACTTGTTATTAATTGTTAACAATAGAAGAAATATAATATAACTTTCACAAATATACACATTTATGTAACAGACAGGTTAACTAATAAAAAAGTGTGCTGTGAGTAAAGCCATCACTCCAGATATGAAAAATATCCTCCCTCAAAATTGTATCGGCTCCCATTTAATTTTAACTTTGCACTTTAACATATAAAGTCATTAGTGTAAAACAAAACAACAATATTCATGAAGACCGAACAATTTGCGTACCGTCACATCGGTATTACAGATGAGGATATGAAAACGATGCTTCCTAAAATCGGAGTATCATCATTAGACGAGTTGATAGACCAAACTATTCCGCAGGCAATCAGAATCAACAAACAATTGGATTTGCCGGAAGCCATGACCGAAAGAGAATATGCCGAGCATATCGCTGAACTGGCTTCCAAAAACGAGGTTTTCACCAGTTATATCGGAATGGGTTGGTATGATACGGTAACTCCCGCACCGGTTTTACGCAATGTTTTTGAGAATCCGGTTTGGTACACTTCCTATACACCTTATCAGGCTGAAATTTCACAAGGTCGGTTAGAGGCTTTGTTGAATTTCCAAACAATGATTGTGGATCTGACGGGTTTACCGATCACAAATTGTTCGCTTTTGGATGAGGCCACCGCTGCTGCCGAAGCCGTCAATGTATTTCATGCAACCAGATCGCGTGAACAGATCAAAAATGAAGCCAATCAATTATTTGTAGATGAAAATGTTTTTGAATCTACTTTGGCTGTTATACATACAAGAGCTGTCCCGCAAGGAATTCAGGTTGTCAAGGGAGATTATAAGACTTTCAATTTTACGGATAAAGTTTTTGCAGCGATCATTCAATATCCGGATGCCAACGGAAATATCGAAGATTACCGTGAATTTGTTCAAAAAGCCAATGCTTCGGGAGCCAGAGTAGGTGTTGCTGCCGATATCCTGAGCCTGGCAATTTTAACTCCTCCGGCAGAATGGGGAGCCGATATTGTTTTCGGTTCTACGCAAAGATTGGGAATCCCGATGTTTTACGGAGGTCCTTCGGCTGGATATTTTGCAACGAAAGATGAGTACAAACGACATATTCCGGGACGTATTATCGGTATTTCCAAAGATGCTTACGGAAAATCGATGTTGAGAATGGCGCTTCAAACCCGCGAACAACATATCAAAAGGGAAAAAGCAACTTCCAATATTTGTACGGCGCAAGCTCTATTGGCTACAATGGCCGGATTTTATGGCGTTTATCATGGGCCGGAAGGTTTGAAAGAGATTGCAACCAGAATTCATTCGATGGCCGGCTTTGTTTCTCATGAATTGGAGAAATTAGGTTTTAAACAACTGAATACACAATTTTTCGATACAATCAGGATTCAGGGTTTCAAAATTCCTGAAGCACAACAATTATTCAGGGAAACAGCTTCGGATTGTAAAGTGAATTTCCGTTGTTTTCCCAATGGAGATATCGGAATCAGTATAGATGAGACAACTTTACCGGAAGATATAGGCGTTATCCTGTATATTTTCTCTACTGCCATCGGGAAAGAATATATGATGGATAAAGATATTCCTTATCAACTGTATCTGGAAGAAAAATTTGTCAGAAAAAGCCTGTTCATGACACATGAAGTTTTCAATAGTTATCATACGGAAACAGCTCTGATGCGTTATATCAAAAAACTTGACAGAAGGGATATTTCCCTTGCTCATTCCATGATTTCATTGGGATCATGTACGATGAAACTGAATGCGGCATCTGAATTACTTCCTCTTACCAGACCCGAATTTTCAGGAATACATCCTTATGCTCCTGAGGAACAAACGGAAGGCTATAAAGAACTAATTGAAAATTTACAATCATACCTGGCGGAAATAACAGGTTTGCCGGGAGTCAGTTTGCAACCGAATTCCGGAGCCGCCGGTGAGTATGCAGGCTTGATGGTTATCCGTTCATATTTAAATGCGACCGGACAAGGACACCGGAACATCATCCTGATTCCCGAATCAGCGCATGGAACCAATCCTGCGAGCGCTATTCAAGCCGGTTTCCAAACATTGACAGTATCGTGTGATGAGAATGGAAACACAAATATAGACGATTTAAGAGCTAAAGCTCAGGAACACAAAGATTCTCTGGCGGCTTTGATGATTACCTATCCTTCTACGCATGGAATTTTTGAAACCGATATCATGGAAATATGCAAGATTATCCATGATTGCGGAGGACAAGTTTATATGGATGGCGCGAATATGAATGCACAAGTCGGATTAACCAATCCCGGATTTATCGGAGCCGATGTTTGTCACTTGAACTTGCATAAAACATTTGCCATTCCGCATGGAGGAGGTGGTCCCGGTGTCGGCCCTATTTGTGTAGCCAAACATTTGAGAGATTATTTACCTTCACATCCCGTTACCGAAGGTTCGGATGCTAATACTGTGGCTTCTGCTCCTTTCGGAAGTGCAGGTGTTTTACCGATTACTTACGGTTACATCCGTATGATGGGTGCAGAGGGATTGACTCAGGCCACAAAAGTTGCGATCTTGAATGCCAATTATCTGGCAGCCTGTCTGGAAGATGCTTATGGCATTGTTTATAAAGGTGCGCAAGGTCGTGTGGGTCATGAGTTAATCCTCGAATGCCGTAAGATCAAAGATATTTCCGGAATCAATGAAACAGATATTGCCAAACGTTTGATGGACTATGGTTTCCATGCGCCGACTCTTTCGTTTCCTGTACACGGAACGCTGATGATTGAACCGACGGAAAGTGAAAATCTGTTGGAACTCAATCATTTTGTAGAAACCATGTTGAACATCCGGAAAGAAATCCGTGAGGTAGAAACCGGAGAAGCCGGTAAGGAAGATAATGTGTTGATCAATGCTCCTCATCCCGAATACGAAGTTTGCGCCGATGAGTGGAAACACAGTTATCCCCGAAGCAAAGCGGCCTATCCTTTGGAATGGATCAAAGACAATAAATTCTGGATTAATGTTGCCCGTGTTGACAATGCTTATGGGGACAGGAATCTGATTTGCACCTGCAACGTAAATTAAAAGTTAAAAGTGAAAAATGAAAAATTTATTGTGTACAAGCCAATTTTTAATTTTTAATTTTTCATTTACTCTGAACTTTTAGCAGTTTATTTTGTTGTATCCTATTAGTGGGGAAAACATACAGTCATTAAATTACTTGATTTTAACTCTAAAATAAAATATTATGTTACACGCAGAAATGGAAAATGCATTAAACAAACAAGTTAATGCAGAATTATGGTCAGCTTATCTATACCTTTCAATGTCGTATGATATGGCTGATAAAGGATTTAATGGAATGGCAAGCTGGTTTGCCAAACAAGCAAGTGAAGAATTCGGACACGCTTCCAAAATTTCCAACCATATCATGGAAATGGATGGCAAAGTAAAATTAATGCCGATCGAAGAAGTAAGGCAAGAATGGAATTCTCCGCTCGATGCTTTCGAAGATACTTTACTTCATGAAAAGAAAGTAACGGCCATGATTCATCACTTGTATGAGATGGCTAATAATCTGAAAGATTATGGAACAGCCCTGTTTTTACAATGGTTTATCGAAGAACAAGTTGAAGAAGAAGCTACCCCAAGAGATTATATACAAGCATTGAAGAAAATTGAAAAAGATTCTGCTGCTATGTATATGTTTGATAAGGCTTTGGGAAAAAGAGATTGATTTAATGGAAAATTGAAAGTGGAAAGTGGAAAATGATTTTTGTATCAGTATTTATTATTTTCCACTTTCCATTCTCAAAAATTATTCAGAAAAATAGTCAAACTTTCTTCCCTGTTGAGCCCGATTTTTTTCCTTAAACGATAACGTAAAGTCTCGACTCCCCGGATAGAGATGTTCAGTAGCGGAGCCATTTCCTTAGATGAAAGTTGCATTTTGATAAATGCACACATCTTACGTTCATTCAAAGTAAGTTCCGGATATTGTTCCGACAAGCGTTGCATAAAGTTATTGTGAACCAAATCGAAGTGATTTTCAAATTTTTTCAGGCTATCATCTTCTATGATATTGCCTTCAATTTTATTGTTTATTCTCAAAAGATTTCTTCGTAAAGATGAAATTTCAAATTCATCGTTTTTGATGGTGCCGGATACTTTGGCCAAATCATTTTTAATTTCAGTCAATGTTTCGTTTTTTTGTGCCAGAATGATTGCTACATTGGCTAGTTCCTGATTTTTATGCTTGATTATCATCTCCAATTGTTCATGTTTCAATTGAATAATTTCTTCTTCTTTTTTTTCTGATTCTATCCGGAATATTTCTTCTTTGACCTGCATTTCTCTCCGTTGTTTTTGTTCTATCTGCAACTTTTTTCGTCTGATACGAATATCATCCATATACCATAATCCTATAAGGAATAGGGTAAACAGTAGAATATAAATGAAATAAGCCAGGTTTGTACGATACCAGGGAGGCAGAATGACAAATGTAAACTCGTCATATAATATTTTTCCGCTATTCGTGATTGTTTCTACTCTGAAAATATGCTTTCCGACCCCGAGTCCTGAATAATCTTTTGTATTGGATGAAGAAGAATCTTGCCAGGGTTCTTTATCCATTTTACAGCGGTAAAATACTTCCTGGGAATCTCCATAATTGATTTTATTAAAATAGAATCGCAAAGAGTTATGTATATAATCGATCTCCGGGATTGTTTTTTTGTTCGTAAAATTGCTTACATAAATCAATGAATCGGAGGGATTTGTAATCATTACATGACTGATTCTCAGGATTTCTTGTTGAGGAGTGCTTCTTTCATTCATATTCCACATGGAAAAACCGTCTTCATTACAAATGATTACCGATGAATCGGAAATAGGTAAAAGATTTTCAAAATTACTTATCAACGGAATGTTGTGGAAATAACTGAAAGTCTCTTGTATTTTTTCCGGAACAACACTGATCATCTTGTTTCCCAATGTCCAGATTGTTCCGTCTTTTTCAGCTAAACTATAATATGAATTTTTGTTCAGTACCGGAAATAAACGATTGAGTTCCTGGTCTTTTTCAAACATGTTTCCATTATACCTGAAAAAGCTTTCGGGACTACAAAGCTTGATGTCTTCCTGTATTTTGTAAATATAATAATTGGGAGGTATTTGCGGAGAAGTGAATTCTTCTATGCTATTTATCTTGTGGAAAGAATCGTCCAATGTGATTTTTATTAATTCGTTCCAGTTGTCCCGGGCAAATATAACTCCGTTTTCTTCTTCAAAATTAATGATGGAATTTGAGAATCCATTGATTAAAACAGGATTCTGCCACGAATCATTTTTTCGTTCCATCAGATAAAATCCATTGTATGTTGAAATCAACGCTTTGTTTTTGTCTTTACTCAGCGGACGAAATTTCCAAACACCTGTTTTTAGATTCAAATCAATCTTTTTTCCTCCTTTCAACATGAAAAGACCTCGATCAAGGCAGCAAATCAGTTCATTATCAATAACAGTAAGTCCCCAAACCTGTCCTTGCATATTCTCAACCAGCTGTAGCTTTGAATTACTTTCCGACAGGCGGACCGGCCAGTCTATATAATACAAACCTTGATTTGTTCCTAGATACAACTTGTTGTTATACAACGCAACAGCATATCCAGCACCATAAAAATTAACGGCAGAATATAAGTTCTTTATCGGAGAATTGAGATTAACCAAAGCAATTCCGTTATCTAAACCCAGCCATAAATTATTGTTATTATCAAAATAGACGGACAGGATTGTATTGTTTTGCAAGCCATGAGATTCATTGAAGTAGTTGATAACTTCACCGGTTTCAGAGATAAGGACAGCGCCTTTCAGGATGGTTCCGATGGCAATTTTTCCTTTGTTAAAGGCAATAGAAAACAGTTCGTTGTGCTTGATAAAATCATCGACTTCCGTTTCGAAAGGAGTGAGTTCTTTTTTATCCAATATAAAAAGTCCATCCAATGCCGTAGCTACCAGTATCTTGTCGTTGAAGAGAAGAAGTTCTCTCAGTTTTTTATTTTTCAATGGTTCGGTTTGATCCAGATTATAAAAAGTTTCTCCAGCCAGAATATAAATTCCCGAGTTGGTACCGATATACAGGGTATTACCTACAAACAAAGAACAATCAATTTTGTCGGGACTGTTAATAACCGTAATTTTTCCTTCAGACAGTTTCAGAACAGAATGGTCTGCACAGAAATAGATTGAATTATCTACTTCATAAATCCTCCAGATATTTCCGAATCCGATTTGATTTTTGAGTGCGTCCGACAATAAGCAATGGTATGCCAAATGACCTATTGTATCCGGTTCCAAATAACCGAATTCATTGGCTCCGGCAACATAGATCCGGTCACTTTGTGTAGATTTCAACAGGCTGCGAACATCCGAGTGATTATTCAATGTATATAACTTCCAGTCTATCCCGCTAAATTCAAGCACACCCATCTTGTTGGCAAAGTACATCCGGAAGTTGTCATGTTGCATGATTTGCCAGTTTTGGCTTCCCGCTTTATATTCTTTTCGGGTGTAATTGGTGATTATATTTGTCCAGGAAGCTGAAGCTATATTTGCCGTGAGTAAAAGAAAGACCAGAATCAATCGGATGATTTTCATTTTATTCAGTAATAGGATTATAAATAAAGTTATATGCAAAGATATAAAATTTCATTAACTTTGTGGCTCAAAATCCGGTATATGAAATATATCAAAAGAATTGATACTTATATTATTAAGAAGTTTCTTGGCACTTATGTATTTGCTATTGCTCTGATTATCTCTATAGCGGTGGTATTTGATTTCAACGAGAAGATAGATAAACTGATAACTAATAATGCACCGACCAAAGCCATTATTTTTGATTATTATCTGAATTTCATTCCATATTTCACGAATTTGTTTAGTCCGCTATTTACTTTTATTGCCGTAATTTTGTTTACATCAAAGCTGGCCAATAATTCTGAAGTCATTGCAATGTTGTCAGGAGGAATAAGTTTTCCGCGCCTGATGAGGCCATACATGATCTCGGCTGCTACCATTGCAGGATTCACATTTTTGTTGAATAGTTTTATCATACCTCCGGCAAATGTTAAACGAATAGATTTTCAGAATAAATACATTAAGAATAAAAAAGTCGACTATGCCCGGAATGTACAGTTGGAAGTAGAGCCCGGAGTTGTTGCTTATTTCGAAAGTTATGATGATAAAAACCGCGTGGGCAGGCGTTTTTCTTTGGAAAAGTTTGAAGGTAAAGAACTGGTTTCGAGATTGACCGCTCAAACAATTACTTATGATTCGATTAATCATTGGACTATAAGTGATTATATGGTACGGAATTTTTCTAAAATGAAAGAATCTATTTCTTACGGGGAAAAAAAAGATACAGTGATCCGGATTCTTCCTTCTGATTTTTTGATTGCAGTCGATGATTGTGAACAGATGACTACTCCGGAACTTAAAAAATATATTGACCGACAGAAAAAACGAGGTATTGGAAATATACAACTCTTTGAAATAGAGTATTATCAACGCTTCTCTATGACTTGTGCTGCATTTATCCTGACAATTATAGGCGCATCCCTTTCATCCCGGAAAATCAAAGGAGGTATGGGAATGAATATGATGATCGGACTTCTTTTAAGCTTTTCATATATACTATTTATGCAAATTTCTTCTACCTTTGCTATATCAGGATATGTAAGCTCTTTCATTGCTGTTTGGATGCCAAACGTCTTGTATACCCTGATTGCCATATATGTATATAGGAAAGCGCCAAGATAAAACGTAAAACTTAAAAAAATGCCAAGAATAGTAAAAATATTTCTATTGACACTTGTTTTATTCCCGTTTGTTTTATTCGCTCAGAAGTTAATGACCGGTCAGTTTGATTTTGCCACTTCCGGAATAATCAGTATTGCTTTTGGTTTCATACTGCCGTTTATCTGGGCAAGGGAGTTGAAAGACAGCAAGCAACGTTACTTCAAATTAACTGATTTTCCTTTTCCTTTGGAAGATCAGGAAGAAGTGTTGGTGAAAGACTTTGCAACTTATTTACTTTCCGTGATAGATGTCGAAGGCGTTTTATTTATAAGCAATCGCCGGCTGGCTTTTGATCCGTTTAAATATCGCATAGTCAAAAATGGATTTGAAATCCGCTTGGAAGATATTGCCTCTATTCATACTTACAAAATTTTTGGTATATCGGATACGGGCGTAAAAATCAAATTAAAATCCGGTGAAGTCAGGAAGTTTGCAGCTGAATCAAATGAGGAACATGTGGAGAAAGTGAAAAAGATGATATGGGGTTCAAGATGAAATTTTCGGTTACAATATTTGTATTATTATTTATTATTTTAGGACTCTTTTCCTCTTGTAGCTCTACAAAATATGTTCCTGACGGAGAATATTTATTAGATAAAGTCGGGATCAAAATAG
The DNA here is from genome assembly GCA_031553435.1 of Bacteroidales bacterium. Taxonomy (GTDB): domain Bacteria; phylum Bacteroidota; class Bacteroidia; order Bacteroidales; family Azobacteroidaceae; genus JAVBLQ01. The sequence continues at coordinate 17,911 of JAVBLQ010000049.1, forward strand.
ATAATCCTGAATACAACGCAGATGATTTGCGTCCGTATGTCAGGCAGCTCCCTAATTATAAGATGTTTGCAATTAATAAGACTCAATTGCAACTGTATAACTTATCTGGCCGGGATACTACAAAATGGCTCAACAGACAGTTAAGAAGAATGGGAGAACCTCCCGTAATTTTTGATTCTACCTTGGTTTTGAAAACTAAAAAAGAATTTGAAAAATTGCTGGTTAACAAAGGTTATATAGATGCCGAAGTTATTTCACAAACAGATTATCACGGGAAAAAAGCAGATGTTACTTATCAGATAATATCCAATCAACCATATAGAATCCGGGAAATCACCCTTGATATTCAGGATACAGCCGTCAATAATACATTATCCAATGCAACGTTGCTTGCTCAAAAGAATGGAAGAGCAGTTTCTTCTCTTAATTCCTTGTTGAAGCCGGGAATGTTGTTTGATCGTAACTTATTGGATCAGGAAAGGGATCGGATCACGTCAGTCCTCAGGAATAGAGGGTATTATGCGTTTACCAAAGACTTTATCTCTTTCAATGCAGATACTACATTAATGTCTCACCAGGCAGATCTGGAAATGGTTATCCATCCCTCTCAAAAAGATTCTTCCCATCTGAAATATTACATTGACGAAGTCAGGATATATACTGATTATGATCCGTTGAAGTACGGGAATATTTATAGTTATGCCGTTACGGATAGCGTAAAAAAGGATAAATACACGGTTTTTTATACGGACAGAGGAAAATCTGTTCGTCCCGGAACTTTATTGGATAATTGTTTTATTGAACCCGGGACTTTGTATAATGATAGAAGGACAGAGTTAACATATTCGGCATTCTCCGGATTAAACGCCTTGAGCAATATCAATATCCGGTTTGAAGAAAAAGAAAGGAACGATTCGACACTTCTGGATTGTTATATTCTGGCAATGCCCTCCCAAAAGCAAGGAGTAGCTTATTCCATTGAAGGTACGAATTCGGCCGGAGATTTAGGGTTTGCTACTTCAATGACTTACCAGCACCGGAATTTATTCAAAGGATCGGAATCATTGGGTATAAAATTGTTCGGAGCTTATGAATCCATATCCGGAAATTTTTCTGAAAATTACTGGAATCTGGGAGGAGAGGTTTCTATTAATTTCCCGAAATTCATATTTCCTTTTCTTGATAAATCTTTTAAGAGAAGGATGCGCGCATCTACCGGAATTGCAGCTAGCTATAACTATCAGACAAGACCTGAATATGACAGGATATTGCTTTCCGGAGGAATTCGTTATATGTGGCAGACGCGTTTGAGAAGACCGGCTAAACATCAGTTTAATCTTTTGGATATCGATTATGTTTATCTTCCTTATATTGAACCTGGCTTCGAAGAATCTTTGCCTACCAATGCCCGTTTATTCAGTTATACCAATCAGTTCATTGTAGGAATGAGCTATTCATACTCATATTCAACATCTATTCCCGGCGTTTTTCAGAGAAATGCCCATTCTTTCAGGGCATCGATAGAGTCTGCTGGAAATATGCTTTATGGAATCTCCAATCTGTTTGATATGAAAAGAGATGATAATGGAGCTTATGCCTTGTTCAATATTTATTATGCTCAATTCATGAAGGGAGATTTGGATTATAGTAAGACCAAGTATCTGGATAAAAAGAATTCTATAGCCTGGCATTTGGGATTTGGTTTGGCTGTACCTTATGGAAACTCTTCGCTGATACCTTTTGAAAAAAGATATTATTCGGGAGGTTCCAATAGTGTGAGAGGCTGGAATGTCAGGACGCTTGGGCCGGGAAGTTATCAGGCAGTAGAGGGGCAAACTACTATTTACGATCAATCCGGTGATATCCGTTTAGACTTGAATGTAGAGTATCGTAGCCGTTTGTTTTGGAAACTTGAAATGGCTGCTTTTGTCGACGCAGGAAATATTTGGACTATAAAAGATTATGAAGGGCAGGAGGGAGGCCAATTCAAATTTAATCAATTTTATAAAGAAATAGCCATGAGTTATGGTTTGGGCATCCGGTTGGATTTCGATTTTTTCCTTCTTCGTTTTGATTGTGGGATGAAAGCGTATGATCCCGGTCAAAGTGGAAAAGATAAATGGGCCATCCTACATCCTAATCTGACAAATAATTTTGCGTGGCATTTTGCTGTGGGATACCCGTTCTAATGTTTAGTTTTTAATACGGGATATACAAACAACAGACTGATCCCCATAAAAAAAGCGCCCAGTAAAAATGCCGAACCGGGAAAGTAAACCGGAGCTTTGGGTGATGTCCAATAAGCAAAAATGCTGGTCATCAATGGCGGGCTGATAATTGAGGTAAGACTGACCAGTGATGTTAATATCCCTTGTAGTTCACCTTGTTCGGAAGCAGAAGCTTCACCGCTGATCATACTTTGTATGGCAGGTCCGGCAATTCCTCCCAATGCATAAGGAACCATAAATACATACATCATCCAACCTTCGCCGGCAAAAGAAAAACAAAGCATACCGATAGTGTACAGAATAATCCCGATATAAATACTTTTGGCATTTCCGAGCCAGGGATTGATGATACGAATCAATCCTCCTTGTACAATGCCTACGGTAAGTCCTACGAAACCGAGAGAGTAGCCGATCATCGATTCACTCCAGTTAAAACGTTCTACAGTAAAGAATGTCCAGACCCCTTCAATGGCATGCGCCCCGATATTGATGGAAAATATGGCGGCAATCAATCCTCCCACAGATTTATATTTTCTTAGTTTTTTCATTGCACCAAGTGGATTAGCCCTTCTCCAGTTAAAAGCTCTACGGTTTTTTTCCGAAAGACTTTCCGGCAGAACGAAAAAACCATACAGAAAGTTAATCAAGCTCAGACCGGCAGCAGCAAAGAAGGGCACCCTGGAACCATATTCTCCTAAAATACCGCCGACAACAGGCCCGATGATAAATCCCATTCCGAAAGCAGCTCCGATCAGTCCCAGGTTTTGAGAGCGTTTTTCGGGTGTACTGACATCAACGATGTAAGCAGAGGCTGTTGTAAAACTCCCGCCTGCAATTCCGGAAATTAATCGTCCCACAAACAACCATGTAATATTGGGTGCAAATGCTATCACCAAATAATCGAACCCTAATCCTAAAAGGGAAAATAGTAAAACCGGCCGGCGGCCAAACCTGTCACTCAGATTTCCCAATACAGGAGCAAAAATGAATTGCATGATGGCATAAGAGAATGTCAGCCAACCTCCGTATTCCGCCGCCTGACTGACTGTTCCGTGAATAAGTTCTTCGATTAGTTTGGGAGTAACCGGAATAATGATTCCGATTCCGATAACATCAATAAGCAAAGTGATAAAAATGAATATGATGGCGTGATTTGTATTCCGGCTTCTCATTTACTGAATATAATAATTAAGGGGACAAAAATAGTGAAATAAAATTGAAGAGTTTTAGTTTTCAAAATGAAATCGATATGAACATTTTTGGGTGCACCCAAAAGATTCATATCGGTCACTAATGAAAGGATAATATTGGGAGGTGCAAAAAAGGGGCGCCCCTTTTGGTGGAAAGGAACGCCCCTTTTGGGTAGTTTGTATGTCGTTAATTGTTAGTGCTTTTTGAAAAACATCAAATCAGACTTATTATTCAACACTAATATATTCCCATTTCGATGGGTTTTCTCCCACACATTGATATTTATAAGTACGGCTAACTCCAGGCGAAGGCACAGTGCCATCATATATATTTGTTGTTACATAAGCAAATTGATCTATTCCGCTTACTTGTTGTTTTGCCGACGGATACTTTAATGATAAGAGAATCGCCAATCCTTCCTGGGTTCTTTGATTCAGGAAATTTTGTTTTTCTTCTGCAGTTCCCGAAATTGGGTAAGCCGGATCTATGCTGCGATCGACTTCCCTGATGGAAATATTTCCATAATTTGCATTGGCTCCGTAGTAAAATTCTGCATCTCCATAACTATTTATAATCTTGGGTATATTGGAATGCTCTACTTTTACATAATTGACAAGCATCATGTAGTCGTCTGTAGGATTTTTTCCTTTTGCCATTATAACATATAATGTAGGATCGAATACCCATCCAGTATTAGACACAACAAATTGGTCGGTTTTTTCCACAACAAAGCTGTTTGGTTTCCAAACTTTTGATTTCAATACATATTCATCAGCATAGTACATATTTCCGGAACTGCTCTTGTAAACAACTGCATAAGTTGCACCTTCTTGTGCGTATGGGAATTTCTGCTCCAAATATTGTGGTATATAGTTAGGAGCTGTACTTGTTCCTAAATAATTTATACCCATTGTGATATAATCTTTTGGTTGAAGAATAATGATAGAGCTTGGTGCGGGCGCCCATTTACCATTTGTAAATTGGAATATGGCGTCTTGTTTTTCTGTAGATTTTACAGACATTGCAGTTTTCACTTCACTGATTTTGACATTGTCTATTTGGAAAGTAGTAGTTGCTGAGTTATCAATACCATTACCTACATATTTGAATGCAACATATACTTTTTTACCTACATATGCTTTGAAATCCATTTCCCCTGCTGATGCTAATGTACCATAACCACTGGCAGGCTCTGTAGGTAAGGTAAAGCTACTTGTTACATCTATCCATGTTGCAGAAGCAATACCGGCTTCAGTTCCGTTGAAATTTTCGGAAATCATAACAGAAAGGCATGGAGCATTGTAATAACCGGCAGTTACAAAAAAGCTAAACTTTGGACTGATTGCTTGTGTTAAATCTACTTTGGAAGAAATTAACCAGGCTTCGTTTTCCGTTTTTGAGTTATTGGCAGATACCTGTGTATATTGATTGCCGCTATAGGAACGGGTCTGCCAGAAAATACTTCCTTTCAAATCTTTGTTGATCCATCCGTCTAAAGCTGTTGCAACTCCTGAGCCGGAAGCAATTCCTTCAAAATCAGCAGAGAGATATTTCACTTCTACTTGGGAGATAGTTGGTTCTTCTGTAGAATAATTATACTCAACGCTTTTATAATCACCTTCCACTGCATTTGGAAAATCAGCGGATAGAATTCTTGGAATTTCCGTATTGGGTGATTTGGATGGAGTTAATGCTGCGGCATAATCGCTTCCCCATACCAATTGATAGTCAGTATTCGTTAAAGTATAAATCGGCTGTGATAGTTTTGTCAGGTAAGCAGAACGACCTTCCTTATATTGATAAGTAACATTGGCAGTTGAGGTTTTGTCTGCACTATAAAAGTTTTTTGTTAACGCATATGGAATGAGAATATCGGGAGGAGCTGCAGCGGAAAACATTTTATCAGTATTCAATGCAGTTGCCATCACCGAATCAGCATGTGTTTTATTTGCTCTCAATGCACTAATAATATTTGTAATGTCTGAAGGTTCAATAGCATAATCAATCTTTTTGATGTCTGTTGGTTTAATTGCATCATCAAATCCCTCGAAGTTTCTTTCGTTATAATCGCACGATGTAAAGAAACTTATCAGTAAGACGGATAATAAATATATATATTTTTTCATTTTGATAATTTTTTACTTTGGTTAGAAATTTACTTTTAGCGCTACAGAAAATGTTCGTCCGAAACCGTACAGAACAGCTACATCTTTTTTCCAGTCAACAGGTTCTTTAACATTAGATGCCTTCAAATCCATAGCATCTGTAATATATGTTTGATCGAACAAATTATTGATATTTCCAATAAGTATAGCATCCAATCCGGCAACTTTGAATTTATAATTTGCATTGAAATCTACAATTCCGGCGGAAGGGATCATCCATGGGGTTCGAAAAGATTTATCTGTTGTTCCTGTAGCCATTGTCCAACCGGCATAGTTACGGTCGTAAACAGTCAAATCTGCACCGACAGTCAAGCTTTTCAGGAGTGTATATCTTGCTCCTAAAGCATAAGTCGATTGTGCGGAATTTCCAACCATTACGCCATCTAAGTTTACATTAACTTTAGTATGTTCAGGTGAAAGCGGATCTACAATATTTCCTCTTGAATCAACAGGATTGCCGTTAGAATCAAATAAATATCCGGAAGCATCATTTACCCATTGCCAATGTCCGTAAGAAAGCATCCCTGTTATTTCCAGATTATTTATCGGTTTGAACTTAAAGTCTACTTCAATTCCCTGGTGTAAGGCGTCGGCTCCTGAGAGATTTGCATATCCATATTGATCATCCGGAAAGGAAAAAGAAGAAACTAAACATTTATCGTTCCAAGCAGTTCTGTATGCATTTAGATTAGCGCTAAATATTTTAGAACGGTAACCATAGCCTAATTCCATGGAGAATATTTTTTCATTGATAGCATCCGGATTAGACACATTGCTGGTGGCCATACTCATAAAATATCCACCTGTTCCTTGTGATGTTGATCCGGACATAAATGGTGCGCGGGAAATAAATCCAATATTGGCAAATACGTTATGATTACTTGTGAGATTATAATTAGCTCCTCCTTTGGCCGTAAAACCCGGAAAGTTACCTACAGCTGATTTTTCATCGTTATAATAGAAACGATCCACTCTCCAGTAAGAAACATTGGAAAATGAACCAGCTGCAAATACATTCAGTTTATCTTCCGTATATTCTGCTTGTGCAAATACACCTTCCTGAGTAACGTAACCTGTATTGTCACGATAAACAATATCTCCGACACCTAATTTTTCATTTACAAAGGAAGGATCTTGATTCGCCGGAATACCATTAATAGTTTTGTATTTCACTTTACCTCTACTGTCAGTGTCTATAAAGTAATCTCCTCCCATTAAATCAACAATCACGGCATCATGGACTCCGGCATAGTAGCGAAGATCAAGTCCGCCATAAAAATCAATATTGGAATTTAATTTTGTGGTATAAACAGGAAGAAGTCCTACCCAAGTGTGATTGTTGCGTGAATTGGATACGATTAATTGTGATCCGTTAGGACTTTGTGCCGGATCTGCATTCATTTTTTGTATTGCTCCGTAATTTCTGTAATTACTTCCGGCGAATCGGAATTCGGTATTCAACAATCCGGTAGCATTGCTTGCTCCATACATGGAATTTCTAAGTGAAGCAGCGTTTGGCCCAGATCCTTGCCATCCGTAACCACCTCCCTTTCCAAGTGATAAATATAAAGCTGTAGATAAACTTGATTTTTCATTCATCGTCCAATAGTGATTTAGGGAGATTTGTGGTTTGTGATAGTAATTATAGTTTCCTGCCATTTGTTTACCTTCTTGTGTAAAGCCGTAAGTAGGATTGAATAATTCTTTTTCTTTGAATTTCTGCCATTCTGTAACTAACATTTTGTCTTGGTATGCCCGTTGATTATGCCATTGTGGAGCAGCAAAAGCCGTAAAAGAAAGTTGATGATGATCGTTAATGATTTTGGAGATATTTATAAAATAAGAATAAGCTTCGAATTCTGTTCCGAGAACATAACCATCACTCCATGTCTTAGAACCGAGCAAAGAAATCGCCCATCCATTATCTGATAATCCGGTTGAAACATTGAATCCAAGTTTATTATATCCGTTGTTTCCCATTCCATAATAAATTCCACCACCTTTTGTGGCATCGGTAGATTTTGTGACTATATTTATAGATCCTCCAACTGAAGGTGCGGCAACTTTAGAAGCTCCGAGTCCACGTTGTGTCTGCATAGAGCGGGTTACATCAGAAAGCCCTGCCCAGTTTGACCAATAAAGTCCTCCCCATTCCATGTCGTTCATGGGAATACCATTGATCATTACGGCAATGTTAGGGGATTCGAATCCACGCATATTGATCCTCGAATCTCCATATCCTCCTCCTTGTTTAGTCGCATATACTCCGGGGGTGGATTTTAGAATTTCAGGATATTCCTGCGTACCTAATTTTAATTCAATTTGTTCGGGTTCAATTACCGAAAGAGCTACCGGAGTTTTTCTCCTGATTGCAATAGATGAGGTTACAACAACGTCTTTTAACCCGATAACTTCAGACAGGAGCTCTATGGTTCCCAAATTAACAGATGAGTTAAGAGTTTTTGTTTGATAACCCACATAAGATACAATAACTTTATCCCTTATGGATGGAACTTTCAGACTGAAACTTCCGTCAAGATCTGTTACTGTTCCTTGTTTTGAAGATTGATCATAGACTGTAACACCAATTAAAGGCTCTTGGGTGTCTTTATCAATCACCGTTCCTTTAATTACAACTTGGGAAAATATTGAAATGGATGTGAAGAATATCCACAACAATAAAAAGGCAAGCTTTTTCTTCATAAAACTTAATTTAATTGATTAATACAGAATTGAATTAAAAGTTAGGAATTAAAAATTAAGAAATTTTTATAGCTGATTATCTCTTTTTGATTTTTAATTATTAATTCTTTCAACTGCAAAGATACGTCAAAATTCTGGCTGAAATATTAAGATTTGATAATAAAGTTATTAACAAAATATTAAACCATAGTTGATAAACTTTCAAAAAGTTCTTGGAGTTATAACATTGATTAATAATTGTTTGTGCTTCAGATTCTTTATGTTTTTATAATTATCGACCTTTGTTAAACCCTATTTTTCTATTGGAAGATTGAGTTTTTAATTGTATTTTTGTGGATATTATCATTTGACAACTTTTAACAAATTGTCATTCAAAAATCAATAAATAATGAAAATTAATACACTATTTAGTTTTTTTGCACCAAAAGATACGAAATTTATCCCAATGCTGAAAGAAACGTCAGGTATATTGGTACAATCTTCCAATTTTTTGAAAGATCTTTTTCTTTTAGGTGAAGACAAAAGGCAAGAGTTATGCAAGCTGATTAAAGCCGAGGAGGTTAGAGGTGATCAAATAACAGGAGAAATTATGAAAGAGTTGAATGATACATTCATAACTCCTTTTGACAGGGAAGATATTCATGCCCTGGCCGATGAAATGGATGATGTGATTGACGCAATCAACCGTTCCGCCCAGAAAGTTTTATTATACTCTCCTCGTCGTATGCCCGAAGCCACTCAACGATTATCTGATATTATTCAAAAAGGAGTTATTGAAATAGATTTGGCTGTGAGTGAGTTGTCTAATATGAAAAAAAATGATCATGAGCTTCGTCTTCATTGCAAAAATATAAAAAAGCTGGAAGAAGAAGCCGATGTGGTTTATGAAGTAGGAATCATGAAACTTTTCAAAGAAGAAAGAGATGCAAATGAGCTGATCAAATTGAAAGAAGTGATTCAGGAACTTGAAAAATCAGCGAACAAAATAAATAATGTAGGAAAAGTACTACAAACTATTCTGGTAAAATACGCGTAAAAATAGGTTTATGACTTTACTCATTATTGTTATAGTTCTGGCAATTATTTTTGATTTTATCAATGGTTTTCATGATGCAGCAAATTCAATTGCCACCATCGTTTCTACCAGAGTTTTGACACCGTTCCAAGCTGTATTATGGGCTGCCGCCTTCAATTTTATCGCATTATTTGTTGCTAAATATATAATAGGAGAATTTGGAATTGCCAATACAGTATCTAAAGTTGTTTTAGAAGAATATATTACCCTTCCCATTATCCTTTCCGGATTGATTGCCGCCATTGTTTGGAATCTACTTACCTGGCGATTGGGTATTCCTTCCTCTTCTTCCCATACATTGATAGGTGGATTTGGGGGGGCTGCCATTTGCGCAGCGGGATTCGGATCCATTCACGTATCGGTAATTGTTACGATTGCTTCTTTCATTGTTTTGGCTCCATTAATCGGGATGATCGTTTCATCAATGATTACCATAGGAGTATTATGGGCTTTCAGGAAAACGAATGCAAGAAAGGCCGAAAATACATTTAAAAAGTTGCAATTACTTTCTTCCGGATTGTTTAGTTTAGGACATGGCTTGAATGATTCTCAAAAAGTAATGGGAATCATTGGTATTGCCATAATCATAGCAAGCAAGCACCATGTTGTGGAAAATTTACCGGATTGGATGAGAATGGAAACGATGCATGATATGCATGACTGGATTGCTTTTGTGTGTTTCAGCGCAATAGGTCTGGGTACCATGATGGGCGGTTGGAGAATTGTCAAAACAATGGGATCGAAAATTACGAAAGTAACGCCTCTGGAAGGTGTTTGTGCCGAAACTGCCGG
>JAVBLQ010000113.1:0-30404 GCA_031553435.1 Bacteroidales bacterium
ACTATTGGCGGCGATGCGGCACCACGCAAAGGAGCTCTGTTGGATTTGGAATCGACTTATAAGGGCGGTCTGTTATTGCCCAAAGTAAGCATCACCGATTTGTCTAAAATCCCGGCAGGTTTTACCGATTCCTCGGTTCAAAGCCAGGATACAAATGCTGAACTGAAAGGTTTGGTTGTTTACAATACCAATACCACTACGGGCGAAGGTATTTATGTATGGGATGGTGAAGACTGGAAAAGTGTGGGTTCGGGATTGTCGGTAGATCTTTCCGGAGCACCCGGGATATGGGTTACAGCCACTTCTCCAGTTGGAGGTTCGGGAACTGCAGCCGATCCCTATACCAATGTCTGTCCTGCTGCAAGTGTAGAGCTGACAGCCAATGTAGGTTATACTTTCGGGGCCATCACAGGCGGGACTGTTTCGGGTGATGTGGCTACTTTCACGACTTCCGGAAATGTAATCGTGACCAAAGGTAGTCAATCAGGTATGGTCTATGTGGCGATCGGTTCCTGCGGAACAGTTCCGCCGCAGCCGACTTCCATCAATGGTCTTTCGCAGGTAGTCAAAGGTAGCACAGGTTTGACTTATTGCGTGGAAGCCGTAGCTGGCGCTACCGAATATGTCTGGACAGTACCTGCAGGCTGGACGATTACTTCTGCTGCAAACAACAGTTGCATTACGGTCAATGCCCCCAACACCACCGGTTCGAGCAATATTACGGTGGCTGCCAAAAATGCAGCCGGAACCAGCACATCCCGCACTTTCCCGGTAACTGTGGTCGATCCGGGAAATATGATTCTTGCAGCTGGCACCTATTACCTGACAGGTTTGACCTGCTACGACGTTTACCGCACGTTCGACGCCAGTCGCGGACTCGGCAACGCCCGTTCCGATGCATTTGCTTTAACCAGGACATTCAATTATACCTTTAGCAATACTGACAGCTACAGTAACCTGACTTTTGCTGCTAATGGTGGTTCTAATATCATCAAGTCATTGACATGGTCGGGTAGTACTGCTACGATCACCTTTACCGATAATGTAAACAGCCAGCTTACTGGCAGTACGCAAACCGGGACAGAGATTACGCTGTATGCTATGTTCACTAATAACCTGAGCCAAAATGTACAGGCCAGTATCAAGCTGACAGTGAAAGACTGGCAGTGTTGCGGTGCCAACGGTACAGCCGGCACTTTGACCGTGGGTTCCAATTCCTACCTGACGCATCAGTATGCCACTGGTCCAAGCGGCGAAATTCAATGTTGGATGGTAAGTAATTCAAAAGAAGGGACTCCGAGTACAACAACTTATGGTTCAACCACTATCACGGCTAATCCATCAGCTAACGGGTATTATTACACAAACACTCAAGCCACTACAGCTTGCCCAACTGGATGGCATTTGCCTAACCAGACAGAGTGGTCCAATTTAATGACATACGTCAATAACAACCAGACATCGACTCAAGTCAAATGGTGGATAAAAGATGCTGCTTCCGCTTTTGCTGGCTATTGCAGCGGCGGTTGGTACAATTGGAGCAACGCTGGCTACTGGTGGAGTTCTACTCCTTTCAACCAGTATTTCTACGCCAGCACTGGTGGTATAGCTGGTCCGTCTACGAATTCATTTTGGTTCTCGGTACGTTGTGTTCAGAATTAATAACTCTTTAACCTTCGCTCAGCACAGCAGGGTTGTTAAGTTCCCAAGGTCATTTTTATTTCATTGCCGTCAGTTTTAACTGACGGATGATAAATTGTAAAAAATAGAGGGCTTTAGGCTTTAGCCAAATTAATGTCCATCTTGGGCTAAAGCCCATAAATATACAATGCTCTCTATTCTATCCGTTGGCTAAAGCCAAACGGCAATAAAAAAAGAACTTAACATATAATCTTTCCGTCACTCATTGGTTTGGGTGGCGGGAACTTCTTTTATCCCGCTTTGAGTCTGTCTTAAAAGTCCATAGGGTTGCTTACGCACGATGAGGCACCAGGATCGCTTCGCGATCTAACCTACAAACTTTATGAATATTATAGCCTTTAAAATCCGTTTAATCCGCGTCATCTGTGTTCTGTTTCTCTTTTTTGAGATATCTCGTTATTCAACGGCCCTTCATCCCGTTATTCAACAGCCCTTCATCCCGTTATTCAACGACCCTTCATCCCGTTATTCAACGACCCTTCATCCCGTTATTCAACGACCCTTCATCCCGTTATTCAACGACCTTGATAATTTGCATCACTCCATCATTGATTGCATACCCGCTGGCAACGATTCGCTCGCCTGCGGTTATGAAAATCTGATCGCTTCGCGATCCTGGTGCATTATCAGGCGTAAGCAATTCGTGCACCGTGTACCGTGCACCCAAAATATTCAATTAGGTCACATTTTGAAAACTTAAACAGTCTCTAAATGTATTAACAGGAAGAGAGTTTTTTTCATGTATAGCTTTCTTTACGATTTACCTGCAAAGTTCCAGAACCCTATCGGCTGCACTTTCCATCAACCACTTGGGGGTAGAAGTTGCCCCGCAAATTCCCACGGACTGAATGTCTTTCAACCATTCCGGTTGGATTTCATCAGGTGAAGAAATCAGGTATGAATTAGGATTTGTTTCTTTACATACTTCAAAAAGGACTTTTCCATTCGAACTTTTTTGACCGGCGACAAAAAGGATCAAATCATGTTTGACTGCAAAATTGCGGATATTAGGTATCCGGTTGGATACTTGCCGGCAAATGGTATCGAAATATTGAAAATTGACTCCGGGTTTGATTCTTGATTGGATATTTTTCACAATTTCTTCAAATCCTTCCAATGATTTGGTGGTCTGAGAAAAAAGGCAGATGTCACGGTTGTAATCCAATAAATCCAGATCATTTGTATTTTCTATAACAATGGCTTTCCCTTGTGTTTGGCCAACCAAACCGTTTACTTCAGCATGTCCTGATTTTCCGTAAATAACTATTTGTGACTCTGAGTTGATAAATTGCTTGAATATCTTTTTCTGAAGTTGCAGAACTACCGGACAGGTTGCATCAATGATCTGGATGTTATTTTTCCGGGCAATTTCGTATGTTTCAGGAGGTTCTCCGTGAGCTCTTAGTAAAACTTTTGCATTTTTTAATTTAGCAAACTGCTTGTGATCAATGGTTTCTAATCCCATCTTCATCAAGCGTTCTACTTCCTGGCTGTTATGGACAATATCTCCCAGACAGTAGAGTTTTTCTTCTCCTGTCAGTTCTTGCTCTGCATTTTTAATAGCATTGACTACGCCGAAACAAAAACCGGAACCTTTATCTATTTCAACAATCATGGAGTGAAGAATGAAGAACGAAGAATGAAGAATTGGTCGTGCAAAAATTCTTCACTCTTCACTCTTAGTTCTTAGTTTAAATTTGTCGAGCAACCATTGTGTTTGTTCCTCGATATTCATATAGGAATTATCCAAAACAATGGCATCTTCTGCCTGTTTTAAAGGTCCTTCCTCACGAGTAGAGTCTATAAAATCTCTTTTCTTTACATTTTCCAGAATTTCTTCAAATGAAGCGTCTTCTCCTTTTTCCTGAAGTTCCAGTAAACGTCTTTTTGCACGGATTTCGGGAGATGCAGTGACAAATATTTTTAGTTCGGCGTCGGGAAAAACGACAGTCCCAATATCTCGTCCGTCCATCACAATACCTTTTTCAATCCCCATCTGTTGTTGTTGGATGACCATTGCTTTGCGTACGAAAGCTACTGTGGCAACAGGACTTACTTTGTCTGCAACTTCCATTCCCCGGATTTCTTTTTCAACATTTTTCCCGTTTAAATAAGTATCAGGTTTTTCTGTTTCCGGATTGAATTTGAAAAAAATATGGATTTCGTCGATTTTCTTCTTTAATGTGTCTGTATCCAGTTGGTCACCATTAAACAAGCCTTCCTGAATACAAAACAACGTAATGGCGCGGTACATGGCTCCACTGTCGATATAAATATATCCGATGCGTTTGGCCAAATCTTTTGCCATTGTACTTTTGCCGCAGGAAGAATGTCCGTCTATAGCGATAATTATTTTTTTCATAGATTCATTTCTGCTAAATTAATTCCGACATTGATATGAAAAGCTGTTGCCGAAGGATGATATTGAGATACGGATGCTCCGAAATTGAATGCTTTTACCCGTATTCCTGCTCCAAATGAAAAACCTCCCATTTTATTCCCTTGTTCTATTTTCATATCGGATGCCATTTTAGGATTATATCCCAATCCTACCCAAAAACTTTCCGTGGGCATAAATTCAACTCCAAACAATAAGTGTTTGAACAGTGTAGAAACAAAAGAATCGTCATTTATTTCTCCTTCTATTACAGGATTAAATTTCCAGGTGTATAATTGTTGTGCTGTGATAGAAAAACGGATCGGAGCGTGGGATAATCTTTTGGTTATTCCTAATTGGATATCCCAAGGCAAGGGTTGACTTTCTTCATAATAAGGGTCAACCTGAGCTCCCAGATTTTTTCCTACCAATCCGGCTGAAAAATCATGTTCACTGTCATAATAACTTAATCCGACATCAACAGCCAGGCCAATAGATGAGTATTGGTCGAGCGAAGAATAAATAAATTTGGCTGTGACACCTCCTCTTAATTTTTCTGTTAAATCTCTGGAAAAAAAACCGTTGATACACATGTCTTTAGCCGAAAAATCCCCTAAAATGATATTGTCAACAGTAGTTTCTTTCATATTGCCGTATCCAACGTAATTTACCCCGACACCCCAGGCGCTTCGTGTTCCCAATGCTTTGGCAAAAGCGACACTTCCCGAACCAATGTCGGCGATATAGGATGTATAACCAAGACTAACAGACTTATCCATTTCTTGTCCAAGGAAAGCAGGGTTATTGAAGACCAATGATAAATCATTTTCAACCACAGAAACATTGTTTCCTCCCAAAGCGTCTGCCCTTACGGAAACCGGCAGATCGAGAAAGTTAAACACAGCATCTCTGTCTTGCGCCTGAATAGCAGTAACATAAAAAAATAAGAGTATGATGAGGAATTTATTTTTCATAATTTTAAAAACACCTTTTTTCTCAAATTATTGCAAAAGTACACTAACTTTTTTAGTTAAGCAGTATGAGGGTTGAAAAAGATATGGAATTAATGTATAATTTTGCAGGAATTTAATATGAAAATAGGAAACATAACATTCAAACAATATCCTGTATTCCTGGCTCCTATGGAAGATGTCACTGACATTTCCTTTCGCCTGATGTGTAAGCAATTCGGAGCTGATATGGTCTATTCCGAATTTGTTTCGAGCGATGCATTGATCCGTCATGTAAACAAGACGAAAGCAAAACTGGAAGTAGCTGAAGATGAGCGGCCTGTTGTTATTCAGATCTATGGAAAAGATGCCGATTCAATGGCTGAAGCTGCAAAAATCTGTGAAGTCGCCCAACCGGATATTCTGGACATTAATTTTGGCTGTCCGGTAAAAAAAGTAGCAGGAAAAGGTGCCGGTGCGGGTATGTTGCGAAATCCTGAACTGATGCTGGATATTACAAAAGCGGTGGTAAATGCAGTTAATATTCCTGTAACTGTCAAAACACGTTTGGGTTGGGATAATGATACAAAAATCATTGTCGATCTGGCTGAAAAATTACAGGATTGCGGTATTGCCGCTTTGGCCATTCATGGGCGTACACGTGCACAAATGTACACAGGCGAGGCTGATTGGACTTTGATTGGAGAAGTGAAAAATAATCCCCGGATGAAAATCCCGATTATAGGAAATGGCGATATAACTTCTGCCGAAAAATGTAAAACAGCTTTCGATAAATATGGTGTAGATGCTGTGATGGTAGGGCGGGGGAGCATAGGTTGTCCCTGGATCTTCGATGAAATCAAATATTATCTTCATACAGGAGAAATTTTGCCTAAAAAAGCTTTTGAGTGGTATTTGGATATCCTTAAAAAGCAAGTTTTACAAAGTATTGAACGTTTGGATGAGCGTCGCGGTATTTTGCATATCCGTCGACATTTGGCTGTAACTCCGCTATTCAAGGGAATTCCCGACTTCAAACCGACACGCGTTGCGATGCTTCGGGCTGAAACTGTTACTGATTTGTTTCATATAATGGATTCTGTGAAAGTGATAAATGAAAAGTGAAAAATGGGCTTACGCACGACAGTAAACTTTTCACTTTTAGTTTTTATCTTTTCACTTTTATGGCTAATTTTGCCGGCAATTAAACTTTTTACTTGATTGCGTGGTTATAAACTAATATAGAAATCGATATGAACCAAAATATTCACATCGGTCACATTCAGAAACACATAAACACAAAATATATAATGCTTAAAATAAAAAATCTGCATGCCGATATCAACGGTAAGGAAATATTGAAAGGAATAGATCTTGAGGTAAATGCCGGCGAAATTCACGCTATCATGGGGCCTAATGGGTCCGGTAAAAGTACTCTTTCTGCTGTATTGGTAGGAAATCCTTCATTTGAAGTGACTAAAGGAGAAGTTTCCTTTGTGGATAAGGATTTATTAGAACTTTCACCCGAAGATCGATCCAAAGAAGGTATTTTCCTCAGTTTTCAGTATCCGGTTGAAATTCCAGGAGTTAGTATGGTTAATTTCATGCGTGCAGCGGTCAATGAACATCGCAAGTATAAAGGTTTGGAGCCCGTTACTGCTACTGATTTTTTGAAAATGATGAGGGAAAAAAGAGAACTCGTTGAAATGGACAGCAATCTGACAGGTCGTTCTGTCAACGAAGGTTTTTCCGGAGGAGAGAAAAAGCGAAACGAAATATTTCAAATGGCTATGTTAGAGCCTAAACTGGCTATTCTTGATGAAACTGATTCAGGTTTGGATATCGATGCCTTGCGTGTTGTGGCCAATGGTGTAAATAAACTGAAATCACCTGATAACGCGACCATTCTGATTACTCACTATCAACGTTTGTTGGAATACATTAAACCCGATTTTGTACATGTATTGTACAATGGAAAAATTGTTAAGTCCGGAGGACCGGAGTTGGCTTTGGAGTTAGAGGAAAAAGGTTATGACTGGCTGAAATAATGATATTCAGGTGCACCTAAAGAAATGAACATGAACTCAGAACAACAATACATAGATTTTTTTCAATCACAAAAACAGGCATTTGACAAGCTGAGTGTTCCTGCCGTGAATGCCATGCGTGAAGAGGCTTTTGCCGCTTTTCAACGTCAGGGATTTCCTGTTTACAATTCGGAAAATTATCAGCATACCAATATTCCGGAATTGTTGGGTCCGGATTTCGGATTTAATATCGGCAAAACAGGGCAAGTAGCGAATCCTTTTCATGCTTTTCGATGTTTTGTGCCGAACTTATCTCCCAATGTACATTTTGTGGTCAATGACCGTTTTTTCAAGGAAGAACAAAACAAAAATATATTTCCGGAAGGTGTTTTTTCCGGAAGTATGAATGATTTTGCATTGCAATATCCGGAAATTTTCAGTAAACATTATCATAAACTAGCAATTGACGGCGATGGTTTGGCTGCATTTAATACAATGTTTGTCCAGGATGGATATGTGCTATATGTTCCTAAGAATGTGGTACTTGAAAAGCCTATTCAGATTATCAATGTGTTGAGAGGCCAGGTAGATTCGCTGATCAACCGGCGAATGCTGATTATTATTGAATCCGGAGCACAAGCCAAAATATTGATTTGCGATCATTCTGAAAATGAAGATATAAAGTTAGCTGTTACACAAGTCACAGAAATTTTTGTCGGAGAAAATGCTGTTTTTGATTTTTATGAATTGGAAGAAAGTTCGGAAAATACAATTCGTCTGACATCCAATTTTGTTCGCCAGGCTGCATCTTCCAATGTGATGGTTGATAATATTGCTCTCAGCAATGGAATCACTCGTAATAATTATAATATTGCTTTGGAGGGCGAAAATGCAGAAACCCATTTATATGGAATGGCGATTACGGACAAAAAAGAGAGAATAGACAATCATTCGAACATAGAACATAAAGTTCCTCATTGTCAAAGCAATCAATTATTCAAATATATTCTTGACGGACAATCTATCGGCGCTTTCAGCGGACGGATCGTGGTATTTCAGGATGCCCAGAAGACCCAGGCATATCAAAACAACCGCAATTTATGCGGAAGCCGTGAGTGCCGGATGTTTTCCAAACCGCAACTCGAAATTTATGCCGATGATGTCAAATGTTCTCACGGATTGACTACCGGGCAGTTAGATGAAAATGCTCTTTTCTACTTACGCTCACGCGGAATCCCGGTAGAAGAAGCCAGATTATTATTAAAATTTGCATTTGCTCACGATATCATTGAAGGTATTCGTTTGGAAGGATTGAGAGACCGGCTCAAAATGTTGGTTGAAAAACGATTCAGAGGAGAACTAATAAAGTGCAAAACATGCTTTTAGATTTGCATACAATTCGTCAGGATTTTCCGATTCTCAAAAGAGAAGTATATGGAAAACCTTTGGTCTATTTGGATAATGCGGCTACTACTCAGAAACCGGTTCAGGTTATTCGCAAGATTGAAGAAATTTATTCGACGATCAACGCCAATATTCATCGGGGTGTTCATTTGCTGAGTCAGGAAGCAACCGAATCGCATGAAAATGCCCGGAAGACAGTACAACAATTTATAAATGCGTCTCATGCCCGTGAGATTGTTTTTACAAGAGGAACTACAGAATCTATCAATCTGATTGCCTCTTCTTTTTGTAGAACGAATTGCCAGCCGGGAGATGAAATTATCATTTCTGCCTTAGAACATCATTCCAATATCGTTCCCTGGCAACTACAAAAGGATATTTCCGGAGTCGAATTGAAAGTAATTCCACTCAATGAAAAAGGCGAAGTTCAACTGGATGCATTGGAAAAATTGATTTCTCCCAAAACGAAATTGATAGCCATTGCTCATGTTTCCAACGTTTTAGGAACGATCAATCCCGTTGAGAAAATTATTGAAATAGCTCATAATCAAGATATTCCAGTGTTGTTAGATGCAGCGCAATCAGTACAACATCTTCCGATAGATGTACAATCACTGAATTGTGATTTCCTTGTTTTTTCTTCTCATAAATTATACGGGCCTACAGGCGTAGGAGTATTGTATGGAAAAGAAAAATGGTTGGAAAAACTACCGCCGTATCAGGGTGGAGGAGAGATGATTGCCACCGTTTCATTTGAAAAAACAACTTTCAATGAATTGCCTTTTAAATTTGAAGCGGGAACACCGGATTATGTAGGTTCGGCAGCTTTAGCTGAAGCTATAAGATACGTTCAAAAACTCGGTTTACTCAATATCAAAGCGCATGAAGAAGATTTACTTCATTATGCAACAGAAAAATTGATGCAGATCGAAGGAATGAGAATTTTCGGTACTTCGGATCAAAAAAGCAGCGTAATATCTTTTCTCGTAAAGAATATACATCACTATGATATGGGTATGTTGCTGGATCGGCTGGGAATTGCAGTTCGAACCGGACACCATTGCGCCCAACCTTTGATGAATGCCTTGGAAATTGAGGGGACTGTCCGTGCTTCCTTCGCATTTTATAATACCAAGGAAGAAATTGATATATTAACAGAATCTATTGAAAAAGTAGTGAAAATGTTTTAAAAGATGAAAATTGAAAATGGAAAATGATTTCGTGCGCAAGCCTCATTTTCCACTTTCAATTTTCAATTTCCACATTAAGATTGGAAGTACTTCTAAATCCATCCCTTAAGTCATTTCCCATTGATTCCGGCAAACATCCGGTATATTTATACATGTATTGCAGATATCTGGTTTCAACACAAGGTAGAGGACCGTCTCCTGTTAAATATTTGAATTTAAGGGTGTCGATGGGATAATAATAGTCAAAATTTGTACAAGTTTCTTTCCCGAATTTCAATGCGGAAAATTTGGTTATTCCCGCAGGAGCTATTATTTTTTTAAGGTCAAATGTGTCAGTAAATAACAAGCACCGGTTTCTGGATATATTCTCATAGTTCAAATTTGTAATCGAGGGAATAATTGATATGCAGACAAAGATATATACTAAGACATTGATTTTCTTTGGAGACATCTTTATTTTCGATAAATAATATGCTATCGGAAAAAATACGGCAGGCAATACAAATTTAAATTGATTGACCGAAAACAATACAAAGACAAATTCAATGAAAAAGAATAAAATATAAAGATAATGTTTTTTATCCTTTATTGTGATGCAAACGTATGGAATAAAGGCAATTATAATTAACGACATGCTGAATATATTCATCCACCCGGATTGGAGAAAATCATCGAAATGAAAACGATCGCCACCTTCCATTTTTTCTATATTATCAGGAATTGTCCAGGACAAATCTAACTTAAACGGCCAATAAGGAGCCAAAGGACAACCGGAAATCCATATATTTTTTATTAAAAATAAGCTGCCGGTGATGATTGAAAATGAAACAAAAAATTTCCGGTTTTTTATATTTACATGCGCCAATAGAAGCAATGCCAATGGAACAATACATATTTTAATGAAAATCAGAAATACGATTAAGATAATTGACAATAGACTTCCTGTTTCAGAACGGTTTAATGTATGATAAACAATTAAAGGAGTAATAACAAAAAGAGGAAAATCAGTGGATGGATAATCAACAAACTGTATCCAAAAGATTAAAAACAGAGGTAAGAAATAAAGCCAACGATTGGTTGTGTAATCGTTGTTTTTCCTCATCTTGTTTATTTCACTGAGCCATATCAAAGCCATGATAAACAGCAAAAAGCCGTTGATATCATTGAAAAGATTGGCAATGAATTTGAAATTAAAAGCAGCTTGCAGTGCATGCCAGGGTGATGATTGCCAGAGAAATAAGTGCAGGTTTGTGATTCCTTTTACCCATCCGTATTCATTGATCCATTTGATTGTTTGTATATAATAAGTATCATTATCAATAACAAAAGGCAATAAAGAACTCCTCACCAGACCGGATATAAAGACTAATAATAGTAAAATTTTGCAGAATGAATCCCAACTTGCAATTGCTTTGATCTTTTGAATGATGGAATTTTTGTAAAGAATAGCGGCAATAGCCGATATCAGCATATTCACACAAAAATATTCAATGTTGATTCTGAAGAAAAATGCAACGATAGTTGTTGCAATTGACTGGAAAACTAGCCCGATTAAAAGCGTTTCTCCTAAAGAACTTAATTTGTTTTTTAAAAATGTCTTATTGATCCACTCTCCTTGAGCAGAAAAAACAAAAAACATCAGTATCCAGGTCAAGAGTATTAGTAGCATTATTGAGGGTTTTCGAGAACACAAAAGTACAACAAAAAAGGAGAAAACTACATTAAGGGAGAAAATAACCTCATCACCGATTCAATAAATTTTTTCCATTTGGAACGTTTTAACCACTCGCTCAATAAGATCTCTTTGCAGTTTTTAAGATCTTCCAGAAATATATTTTTATTTATAACTGCAATTTCGGGATCAT
This sequence comes from Bacteroidales bacterium, assembly GCA_031553435.1. Taxonomy (GTDB): domain Bacteria; phylum Bacteroidota; class Bacteroidia; order Bacteroidales; family Azobacteroidaceae; genus JAVBLQ01. The sequence goes on from JAVBLQ010000113.1 coordinate 11,515, forward strand.
ATATGTAGCAATTGATCTCGAAATTAGATTCAAAACTACGAAAATCCATATTGGCTGACCCGATTACGGATATGGAATTATCGGCAACCATTGTTTTCGAATGAATAAATTTATCCTGATACTCGTAAATGCGCATGCCGCTTCTAAGCAGATCTCCATAATATGAATGGGCTGCCGGATCTACATAAGCCGAGTCTGATTTTTGAGATACCATCAGGCGAATATCGACACCTCCCAAAGCAGCAGTTTGTAATGCTTGAAAAAGAGAATCCGTCGGCAAAAAATAAGGAGTTTGAATATACAAATATTTTTTTGCTCCCATGACAATATGAGATGTAGCCTGAAGCAGATTACGCCAAGGATTTACAGGACTTCCCGTAGCCACTTGCATCAAATTGGATGTATATTTCTGACAATGAGGAAAATATTGTTTATCTTCAATGAACTGTTCGCCGGATGAATACCAGTCGATCAGGAAATTCGATTGTAAACCATGAACACCATTGCCTGTAATTCTTAAATGAGTATCCCGCCAATTAGGGTTAATTGCATAATCATCAGCGATATTCATCCCTCCCGTGTAACCTATATTTCCATCAATAACCACTATTTTTCTGTGGTTACGGTAATTTATTTTACTTCTGAATTTGCGAAATGAAACTTTCATGAAAGATGAGACCTGAACGCCTGTCTGTTTCATCTCATTATAAAATTTTGTAGGAACCATCCAGTTGGCCACATTGTCATAAAGAAACCGGACTTCTACACCTTCAACAGCTTTTCTCATCAATATTTCTTTGATTTTCTTACCGGTTCCATCATTATTGAAAATGAAATACTCTATGTGAATATGGTGTTTCGCATTCTCCAGATCTTCCATGAGTGCTTCGAACTTACGTTTGCCGGAAGTAATAACTTCTATTTTACTTCCTTGTAAAACAAATGCGTCCGAACTTCGTTCAAGTAAAGATATCAATGTTGAATATTCAGGAAGTATCCTGATATTTTTATCCAGAATAAGTGATTCGAAACCTTTTTTCTTGACTCTTTTATAATACTTAAGGGATATGTGTTTCATTTTCCTCGTATCCTGTCCGAAAAACGAAAAAAGGATTAAACCGATAACCGGAAGTAAAATCAAAACAACTACCCAGGACAATGTCCGGATAGGATTTCTATTTTCAGAAATAACAATCAATATCGTACCGGCAACCAATACCACATAAATGATATAGGCGATGAGCTGAAAAGTTGATACCGGTTCCATTTTAATCCGTTATTTTTGAAAATTCAAACAGCTACTGAAACATGTTGTAAAAATAAGGATTATTTAGGACTTACCGCAAATAACTAATAATTATTCTACAAAAGATATCTCCAACTATTATACCTGCAGCATACCAAATCCAAAGAAATTTTCCTTTCAGATTGCAGGAAACTTTCAATGCATTGAACATCCAGATCAATATCCAAATCACAAAAACTAAACAAAAAACGGAAAACGATATGGATACCAAAAATCCGGGGTCTTTCATCATCTCCATCGGGGAAAGATTCATATCTATATGCAACAATCTTTGCATGGGAGGTAAAAGATTGAACAAATTCATCAATATAAAAGGTAATTGAGCAAAAATCACAGTTCCGAAAACATCAACAAAACGGATTTGCGATTTTGAAGAAACAATTCCTCCGATACAGAAAATGATTGCAGGAACCAGCCATACAATAAAATGCTCTGCAACATACACCCACAATGCATTGTTTGAAGCTGGTCCGTATTGTAATAATCCATTGTAATGAAAACCGGAGTAATAGGATATGAAAACTGAGACAATCAGTCCGAGTAATCCCCAGATCAAGGCTTGAATACCCGCTATTTTTTCAAAGGGTTTCAAGAAAAAAGATAATACGTTTTTCATTTTTGTTCCTCCATTTTTTTTAGTTTCTCAATTAAATCATCTAAAAAATTTCTGACAGTGGGATAGCTGATATTCATGGCTTTTGCCATATCTTTCAAGCTTCCGCTTGCTTTTACAAAATCAAGAATAAATGTTTGTTCTTTTTCGGATAAACAAACAAAGAGAGGCAATTCAAAATTTCCGTTTACTTCCGTATCACAAGCTTTGCAATGAAGTTGTTTGACATTCAAAGATGATCCGCAGCTTGGACAATTCAATGGTAATCTTTTTATAATTTCATTCATAATAAATATTTTCAGCAAAAATAAAAATAATATTCAATTTTTCAAAATAAAATATCAATAAAATTAAACATTGAATGAATAAAATTAATATAGTGTATAAGGTTTATCCACCCCAATCTGAAGAAACTGGTTTTTGTAATTACCATAATTGAAGTCGGCAGAATCAAAAAAGTGTTGGTGCCAGATATTTTGTCCGAGAAATCCTCCTGTTTTACTATTTATTCCATAGCGTAAAATTAAATCGTTACTTGTATAACCCACGTATAGAGGACTCGATATTTGTTTTCCTGTCAAATAAGCGCCTTTGGCATTATCCTGTGAGATATCGGTCAATCCATTCACTTCCGTAGTATAAACGTTTGTTCCGATCATAAATCCTTTGTATCTGATTTCCAATGCAGCAGTTCTATACCGGTCATAAATCTTGAAACGGGTAAAAGGACAAGCTAAAATATCATCTTCAAAATTGATTTGAAAGTCACTCAGACTTAGGTTAATAATTCCGGAAACCTGTTTGTCTCCCTGATGATATTTATTTACATAATATGAAGCGCCATATTGACCTTCATTAAATGTTACTCCGGCAAATGAGGTTCCTAATCCGAATTTCTGTTTTGCTTTATAAGCATCCATCCCTGCGGAAAAAGTCCAATTATCAATCGTTTGCGACAGTGTGATTCCTCCTCCTAAACGAAAACCATTCCGATCAACGGCTCCGGTAGTGAACAAAGCGACAAGAGAAACAGAAACCCTGAAACCATCATTCTTTTCAGGTTCGAAAGTAATGGTTGCAAGATGATTTGTATCATAATGTATTTTATCCTGAGAATAAAGCTGTTGGGGAAGCAGAATCAATATGATTAATAATATTTTACAAGGAAAAATGTCCACCTTTCTGAAGGAATAAATTATATTTTTCTGTATCAAAGGTATAATAAAAAGCACCTCTCTTAGAAGCACTTTTATCTTTATCTTCTTTTTTGTCCAGGATATTCATATCCAATATTTTCTTTCTGAAATTACGTTTATCGAATGTTGTGCTATATATGGTTTCGTATAAGGATTGCAACTGAGGCAGAGTAAATTTTTCCGGAAGCAAATTAAACATGACTGGTGATGATGTCGCTCTTTTTTCCAGAATACTGATTGTATCTTTCAGTATTTTATTATGGTCGAATACAAGTTTTCCCACCTGATTAATTTCCACCCAACGGGTATTGTGAACCAGACAAAGCTCTTCGTTAAAAGATTCGATATCAATCAATGCATAGTATGCAATGGAAATCACACGGTCAGCCAGGTCCCGCTCAACTTCTCCATAAGTGCCGACTTGTTCCATATAGACATCTTCAATACCGGTATATTCTGATAAGACTCTTGAAGCGGCAGCATCGACACTTTCATCCGGTCTGACAAAACCACCCATTAAAGAATCTTCACCGATCAGAGGTTCAAACTTTCTTTTTGCGATCAATACATATAATCTGCTATCCTTGAATCCGATACAAAAACAATCTACAGATACGAAATATTTTTCCTGACCTTGATAAAACGATGAAGTCATATGTATTTGATTGAAAATTGAACAAAAATACAATTTAATTAAGAATGAAGAATGAAAAATGAAGAATTTTGCTTATGTATGACAACAAAATCAATAACTATATTTTTATATTTCCACACAGTTAACTGCAATTTTTTTATATATAAAAAAAAATCTTACTTTTGTATAGTATATCAAAATCATAGGAGAGTGGAATCTTTTATCAAATTAAATGTATTAGGAATAACTTTCAGTCAGGTACAAGCAGGAGCATATGCACTCATATTGGCTGAAGAAGGTGGGCAAAGAAGAATACCTATTATAATAGGAACTCCGGAAGCTCAATCTATCGCCATTTTTTTAGAGGGTTTGAAACCGCCACGTCCTTTGACTCATGATATGTTTATTTCCTTTATGCAGGAGTTTGATGTTAAACTGGAGGAAATTTTTATCTACAAATTTGAAGAAGGAGTATTTTATTCCGAAATTGTTTTTCAGGGGAATAACAAAACAGTCAGAATAGATGCCAGAACTTCAGATGCCATTGCTTTGGCCATACGTTGTGGCGCTCCGATTATTACTACAGAAGTCATTATGAAAGAAGCCGGCGTAATTCTGGAGGAAGAAATAATGGAAGAAGAAAAAAATATATTTACACCGGAAAGTTCACAAACCACAGATACAACTTCCCTGAGTTTGGAAGAATTGAAAAAGAATCTGGAACAAGCCATTGGTGAAGAAGATTATGAAAAAGCTTCCAAAATTAGAGATGAAATAAAAAAAAGAACCGAAAACAATCCTTCGTAATGCATGTATTCTATACTCCCGATATATTAAAAACCAACCTGCTCCCGGAAGAAGAATCAAAACATTGTATCCGGGTACTTCGCTTAAAACAAGGTGATGAAATATTATTGACAGATGGAACGGGTATGTTTTATCAGGCTCTGATTATTCATCCGGATCCTAACCATTGCGGAGTAAAAATATTGAAAGAGACACCGGACAACTTTTCATTCGATTATTCAATAAACATCTCCGTATGTCCGACCAAAAATATGGACAGAATCGAATGGTTTGTGGAAAAAGCAACAGAAATAGGTATTTCGGAAATAAACTTTCCTTTGTGTAGGTTTTCCGAGAGAAAAGAACTCAAAACAAATAGGTTGGAGAAAATTTTAATATCGGCTATGAAACAGTCCGGAAGAGCGACTTTACCAGTATTAAATGAAATGATCAGTTTTGAAAAATTAATAACCCAACCATTTGATGGACAAAAATTTATTGCCCATTGTTATCCTGAAGAAAAATTGATTCTCAATGCTGCTTATCAAAAAAAATCAAACGTTTGGATACTGATTGGACCAGAAGGTGATTTTAGTAAAGAAGAAATTGTTTTGGCAAAGAAAAATGGCTTTGAATCCATTTCTTTAGGAAAAAGCAGGCTTAGAACAGAAACGGCAGCTTTGGTTGCCTGCCATACAATCCATGTGTTGAATACTTCAGTAGAATAAAAAAAGATTTTTATCTTTGTAAGAATAATTTTTTATAATATGTACGTCATAGGTGTAGCCGGCGGTTCCGGTTCCGGAAAAACAACTTTTGTCCAAAGATTAATCAAGAGACTTCCAACAGAAGGCATAGCTATTCTGCCTCAGGATGTTTATTATATAGATGCTTCACACATGACTCTGGAAGACCGTAGGGCTCAAAATTACGATCATCCGGATTCTATCGAGTGGTCTTTAATGATTGAACATGTCAGACAATTGAAAGAAGGAAAACCGATAGAATGCCCGACTTATGATTACATTTCTTGTGTCCGGTTGGAAAAAACAATACATATAGAACCTTGTAAATTACTCCTGATTGAAGGCATTTTACTTTATACTTCAAGAAAATTATGCAAGGAAATTGATTTGAAAATATTTCGTGATGTTCCGGCCGATTATCGATTGAGCCGTATTATCGAAAGAGATATGCAATCCCGTGGACGTACTGCTCAGGATGTAATAAACCGCTTTTATAAAACTGTACGTCCGATGCATGAGGAATTTATCGAACCGTCCAAACTAAGGGCAGATGTATTACTCTCCGGAGCTGAAGTTGACGATAAAGCGGTGGATTTTATCGCCGGAGGAATTATCAAAATCCTGGAAACATAATGAGAAACAAAACACTGAAGTTATCGCCTGAAGAAGCGAATAAATATGAACAAAATCTGCTGAACATTTCATCTGCCATACAAGAAAAAGATATTATCAATCGAACAATTCATGCAAACCTGTTAGATATAGTAGAATTTCTTCCCTCTGCTTTTGCCGATTTAATTATTATAGACCCTCCATATAATTTGTCTAAAGATTTTGCCGGGATGAAATTTACTCAAATGGATGATATTTCTTATGTAGAGTATCTTCGATCCTGGTTTCCTCAGGTGGTTTCATTTTTAAAACCCAATGGTTCTTTGTATTTCTGTGGAGATTGGAAATCCACGTCAGCACTGTATACCGTTATGAGCGAATATTTGTCGGTTATCAACAGAATAACCTGGCAACGGGAAAAGGGTAGGGGAGCAAAAACCAATTGGAAAAATGGTATGGAAGATATATGGTTTGGAGTAAAAAATATCAAGAATTATCATTTTGATGTAAATGCCGTTAAGATTAAAAGAAAAGTGATTGCTCCATACCGGGTTGATGGAAAACCTAAAGACTGGGAAGAAACACCGGATGGTAATTTCAGATTGACTCATCCTTCTAATTTCTGGGATGATATAACCATTCCTTACTGGTCAATGCCTGAGAATACTGATCATCCTACACAAAAACCGGAGAAATTGATTGCTAAGTTGATTTTGGCGAGCTGTCCTCCGGATGGAATCGTATTTGATCCTTTTCTGGGTTCGGGAACTACTTCGGTTGTCGCAAAAAAACTGGGAAGAAAGTATTGCGGGATAGAAATGAATGCTACTTATTGTTGTTGGGCAGAAAAACGTTTGGAGCAAGCCGAAACCAATAAAAAAATTCAGGGATTTTCAGATGGGATATTTTGGGAGAGGAATAGTGGAAAATAAGTGAATGGTGAATAGGAGTAGTGAATATAACTTAATTCACAGCTCACTACTCACCATTCACATAGTCAGAATCGATATCCTACAGTCAGTAAACCTTTCATTAATGTATTTTTCATTTTTGCAGGAGTAGAATCTATAATCTTATCATAACTGCTTCCTTCATAAGCGAAAGCGATTTTTGAAAATGGATACAAGTCTGCTTTTTGTTCCTTATACACAAAAGCGGCATCAATATAAAAGTATTGACGGCGATCTTTAGTGCTGGGAGGAAAACGATAACCCAATCCTACAGTGAAATAATTGGCATCGCCCGGCAGAGTATAATGAGTTACTGTTCCTGATGTTGCAACTTCTACATTACCATCTTTAAATCCTTTTTCAAGAGGACTTTGAACCCAAGCGTAACCCAGACGAGCCGATACTTTGGGGGTAAATCTGTATTCCATACCCGCTTTTAATGTGGATGATGCTTTATAATCTTCTTTAATAAAAGAATTATCCGGTGAAAAATCAATATAAGGTGCATTATTATCAACTCCCAGTTTCATAGATTTATAGTTAGTTATCTCATAATCAAGACTAACAATAGCTTGTTGACCTATTACTCCTGCTATACTGAATATCCATTTGTAAGGAGTATTTAATGTATATTCGGTAGTTGCTTCATATCCTTCGTTGGAATAGAAAACATTTGGTTTATATATACTTGAACGAACAGCATATCCCGGATCTATAGGCTTATTATCAGGATTAGAAGCTACATTTGTGTTTAGTGCATATAAATCATGGGCTACACTTGAAGAATAATAATCATTCATTAAATACCATGTAGGAGAGTGATAAGCAACTCCTATCCTCAATGCATTGATTGGAGTAAAAATAGCTCCGACTTTCAGGTTGTAGCCAGTACCTTCGGTTTCTAACCAGTTGTTGAAATCGTAGCCATAATTGCCGTCAGTATGAAAATCTTCTGTATATGTTGATGCCATTTGGTAATTCATACTGGTGATGGCAAAAGTCAGACCAAGGGATAGGATGTTACCGATATTTGTTCCGAAGGTAAAATCATAAGTATCAATGTAGCCTCTTTCGGAGACATCCAAACCATTGTCCAGCATGATTCCGGAATAAATACCATCATAAGCATTTTCCAGATTGTATTTATTATATGGAGCGGGATCGATCAGGTATCCGTTGTATCCCATTACCGAAAGCCAAGGCTCTGTTTCATAAACATCCCGGTAATTACCTGGTGTAACTCCAAGATTTCTTTCATCTACATTTACTGCAGTTGTATATACGCCAATATAATCAGTAAGAGAAGATCCCATTCCGGTACCCCTCATTTTATAATTTCTTTCAAAATTTTTTAGTCTGTTGAATGAAAAACCGAAATTAAAAAAAGGAATCGCTTCGTTTTGGGTTTCAAAAGCTCCGACATAAGCTATATTATCAAAATTGAATTTGAATTTGTTTTCTTTGAATTTGTTTCCGGTCAGATCGGTTGAACTTGACATATTCGAAAAATTCAGGGTTGTGACGAGTTCTGAACTCCTGTATACAGCAATACCCGCCGGATTGCTTACAATCCCGGTAACGTCTCCGCCTAATGCTCCAAAGGCGCCGGCCATACCCATACCTCTTGCGGTTCCGGTTATGTCTGTTGAGGAATAGTTAAATGCATCTATTTCTCCTTGTCCATAAGAAAGACCAGTGACTAGTAAAGCCACAAAGATCAATATACTATGTTTCATAATACGTCGAAAATTATTTTGTATTTGTTATCGTTTAAGGATTAATGTTTAATTTTATAAGATTAAAGATAAAAGACATAAGAAGATAGACAAAGACAAAACAGAAATATAGATTGTCTTTCAGTTTCTAAAATCTATTTCTATCTTCTTTAATCTTTGTTCTCAAATCTGTTCAAATTAAACCTTAAACAAAAATAGTTGGTGATTTATCTTCTGCCGCCTCCACCGGATGAACGACCTCCGCCGCCTCCACCGCCATAGCTTCCGCCACCGGATGAACGACCTCCACCTGAAGAGCCGGAGTTATAGCTTCCGCTGCTTCTGCTTGGTGAAGATGAACTTCCTGAATCGTAACTGCTGCTTCTTGATGAAGATGATCTTTCATAGCTTCCGCTGCTTCTGTTTGATGAAGACGAACTTCCTGAGTCATAGCTTCTGCTTCTGCCGGAAGAAGAACTACCGGAATCATAACTTCTGGTTCTTGTTGTAGAGGTTGAAGAAGGTGTACTATAATCGCTGGAAGAGCGTGTTCTTCCTGTGTATGTATCACTTCTTGTTGAAGCCGGATCCTGATAAGATCTTGTTCGTGTTGAATAAGTATTGTTGGTAGAAGTTCCGGAATTGTCAGATACACTTCTGGTTCTTCCTGTAGAACTTACTGTTCTGGTTGATGAATTGGCATTGTCGGAGTTTCTGACTCTGCTGGTAGAATACACATCACCGGATCTCGATCCATAAGTCCTGCTTGAAGATGAGCGGGCGCTTGAATAGGCGGAAGAACGTCCGTTGGTATTGTAACTTCTACCTCCGGTGTAGTAACCGGATGATCTTCTTCCATTTGAATAATAATCTGCACGGGCATAATACCCGCCTCCATAATATCCGCCGTAACCATAGCATGGATAGTAGCAGCCATAACCATACCATCCGCTATAATACCAGGGATTATAATACCAAGGATTATACCAGGAACTGTACCATCCCCAATATCCCCAAGGATTATACCACGGATCATACCAGGAATAATATGGATAGCCATATCCGTATCCGAACCCGAAATTGACATTGATTGAAGGAGAATCATCTCTCTCTGTGAAATCCAGCACATAAGAATCTCCATCAATATACATATTTACATTGTCAGCTCCTACTACGGTTATTTTCGACGGATCATGGAATTTGATAATCCGTTGGCTATATTCTCCTTCTTCAACAACAACTGAAGAATCCATCGGTGCAATGGGTTCGTCAACATAACTGTCGCCGGAAGTGTATCGACGATTATACTCATCGACATCTCTTGCGGATGAGGAAGGAACAACAGCAGTAACCGAAACCGATTGAGCCGGTTGTTGTTTTATTTCTTTCTGAGGAGTGCTTTTTTCTTTCTTGGGAGACCCATAAATATCATCATAATATTCATCTTGTGCAACGGCAGAAAGGGTTATCAGCGACATCAACAGCAAAGAAGATAATTTAATTATTTTTTTCATAGCACATACCTCCTTTTTTAATTATTCATGTTTTTAGACTTGTGATTATGCATTTGGTTTAAAATGTATAGTTTTTTTCATAATACAAAGTTATATAATATATGCGAGATACAAGTGTTTGTTTATTTATTTAACGTTTTAATGTAGTATATTTGTGGCTTTATTGAAATACTCATATCGGTCACAATACGAAAAAACATACAAACTAATTTTAAATATGAACTACTTCGAAGTCACGTTCAAATGTATTCCGGATACGGAAATAAATAAAGATGTATTAACTTCTTTATTGGGAGAAATCGGTTTTGAAAGTTTTGTAGAAAAAGACCGGGATATTGCCGGATATATTGCTGAAAAACTTTTTTCGGAATCAAAAATAAAAGATCTGATAAAAGAATTTCCATTCGAAGCCGAAATTACTTATGAAACAAATTTTATTGCCGGTCAGAATTGGAATGAAGAGTGGGAAAAAAACTTTTTCGAACCGATAATTATTGATGACCGGTGCGCCATTCGCAGTTCTTTTCATAAAGATATTCCTCAGGTTAAATATGATATTGTAATCGATCCGAAAATGTCATTCGGAACCGGGCATCACGAAACCACTTCTTTGATGATAGCTTGGTTGCTGGAGTCAGATCTGATCGGTAAATCATTGTTGGATATGGGTTGTGGCACGGCTGTACTCGCTATTTTAGCGAGGATGAAAGGTGCAGATCCTGTACTCGCTATTGATATTGATGAATGGGCTTATCAGAATTCTCTGGAAAATGTAAAATTGAATCATACGGAAGATATTGAAGTAAAACAGGGTGGGGCGGAAATACTCCCGAATGAAAAATTTGACATCATTTTGGCCAACATTAACCGGAATATTCTCCTGAATGATATTCAATTTTACGCAAAATGTATGAAAGCCGGATCCGAATTATATTTAAGCGGATTTTATTCTGAAGATATTCCTGCCATTGTAGAAGAATGTTCAAAATATGGATTAAAATATACATCTCATACTGAGAAAAATAATTGGGTTGCGTTGAAAATAGTTTCTTAGTCTAAATTATCATTCCGCTACCCAGACACAATTTAGCATCTTTATCATAAATAACACCAAACTGTCCGGCGGCGATACCTTGTATTTTATCATCAGATTCGATGCGGTAGATATCTCCGATGCGGGTCAATTTTCCGGTAGTAAATTCAGGGGTATGACGTATTTTGAACGTAATTTCTTTTGTATCTTCAAATTCACCCCAAGGATTTTCGGTGATAAAATTGAATCCCTGTAAATTGACAATTTTTCCATATTGGGTCTCCGGATCATAGCCATTGGAAACATAGACAATGTTTTTTCTGATATCCTTTTTAATAACAAACCACGGTCCACCGCTCAAACCCAATCCTTTACGCTGACCAATGGTATGGAACCAATATCCACGATGTTTTCCGACAACGTTACCGGTTTCCAGTTCGATGATTTTTCCCGGTCGTTCTCCCAGATATCTCTTGATAAAATCATTGTAATTGATTTTTCCCAGAAAACAAATTCCCTGGCTATCCTTTCTTTGCGCGCTGGGCAATCCCTGCTTTACAGCAATTTCCCTTACTTCGCTTTTTTGAAGATGACCAATGGGAAACATCAACTTGGAAATTTGCAAATAACCGACTTGTCCTAAAAAATAAGTTTGATCTTTAACTTTATCGGCAGCAGTCGAAAGATAAACTTTGTCGTTGAGAAGCGTGGTCGTAGCATAATGTCCGGTAGCGATTTTATCAAAATCTTTCCCCCATTTTTGTTCAAAGCATCCGAATTTGATCAATTTATTACACATCATGTCAGGATTCGGAGTAAGTCCGCGTTTCACAGCGTCGATGGTATAACTAACCACATTTTCCCAATATTCTTCATGTAAAGAAACTACTTCGAATCTACATCCGTATTTTTTGGCAATATAAGTGGTGATTTCAATATCTTCTTCCGAAGGGCAATCAATATACCCGTCGGCATCTTCCATGCCGATTTTAATATAAAAAATGGAGGGATCATACCCGGCTTCTTTCAACTGGTGTACAACAACGGAACTATCTACTCCTCCGGAAACTAAAGCGGCGATATTCATTTTTCAATATTTTTCTGTGACAAAGTGACAAATTGTGACGAAGTGACTGTCACCCCATCACTTCGTTACAATCCGTCACAAAGGTAAGCATTTTTCCTCTGCTCCGGAATAAAGAAATTTTTCTATATTCAAATTACATACCTTTGCATCCGGTAATAAAAATATTTAACTTATGGCCTATCATGTAATTGATGAAGCAAAACGATGCTTGCAATGTAAAAAACCGAAATGTTCTGTAGGTTGTCCGGTGGGAACTCCCGTAAATACAGTAATCAAAATGTTGTTGGAAGGAAATATCAAAGAAGCCGGAGAATTACTTTTTTCCAATAATCCCTTGTCATTGATATGCTCATATGTATGTGAGCACGAAAAACAATGTGAAGGCAATTGTGTATTGAACAAAACCGGGAAAACAATCCATGTAAGTTCTATTGAAAATTATATTTCCGGATATTATCTGAATCTGAAACAAGATGAAATACCTAGGCCTGTAAAAGCCAGAGTCGCTATCATAGGATCCGGTCCGGCCGGTATTACAATTGCTATTTTATTGGCGCAAAAGGGATACAATGTTACGATTTTCGAGGCCAATGATAAAATCGGAGGCATCATGATGTATGGTATTCCTGAATTCCGTTTACCGAAAGCTGTTTTAGAAAGATACAAACAGATTTTATTGAAAATGGGAATCAAAATACGACCGAATACAATTATCGGATCGGGTGGAGGATTGTCTATCGACGATTTATTCAGAGACGGATATAAAGCTGTTTTCGTGGGAACAGGCGTATGGAAACCCAATACCTTGAGTATTAAAGGTGAAAGTCTTGGAAATGCCCATTTCGCTATCAACTATCTGAAAAATCCAGATGCTTATGATTTGGGTAAAAAACTAATCATTATCGGAGCCGGAAATGTGGCGATGGATGTTGCCCGCACCGCTTTACGTAAGGGTACAAGAGAAGTAACCATCTTTTTCCGCCGTACGGAAGAATATCTGACCGCCAGCAAATACGAGTTGGAATATGCCAAAATGGACGGTGTGAAATTTGAGTTCTTAAAATCACCGGTCGAAATAACAGATGATGGCGTCATATTTTCAGACACGGTAATGACGGAAGAAGGGCGTACGGAGATTGTGCCCAATTCAGAAAAGCTATACGAATCAGATTCTGTTGTAATATCAGTCAGTCAAGGGCCTAGAAATTATATCGCCTCTTCCACACAAGGGCTGGAACTTTCCAATAAAGGTTTAATCCTGACCAACGAATTCGGGGGAACCACCAAACCGGGTGTTTTTGCCTCAGGCGATGTAGTGACCGGAGCCAAAACAGTGGTGGAAGCTGTCAATGTTTCCAAGAAAGTTGCTGCAGCCATTGAAGAATATTTGGAAAAAAATCCTTAATATTCTCAAACGTTTTTAACGTTCAAACGTTATATCCATGTAACGTTTGAACAAATCGACAATATGCCGCAATTATTTCGAAAAATTTTCTCATCATTATATCATAAAAATTTTCGCCTCTTTTGGTGGGGACAGGCAATCTCCACCATTGGAGGAATAATACAGGTAACGGCTTTAAGCTGGTATGTTTATACCATTACAAACTCACCTCTTTTATTAGGATTGATGGGAGTTTTCGAGTTTGGGCCCGTATTATTGCTTTCACTTTTTTCCGGTGTATTAATAGAACGCTATCCTAAGAAAAAGATTTTAGTCATCACTCAATGTGTATTTTTGGTACAATCATTAGCACTTGCCATATTAGTGTGGTATAAAGTGACTGATTATTGGTGTTTTGCCGCATTGGCTATTGTTGCCGGAATATCCAACAGCATAGATCAACCCACACGTCAATCTTATTTTGTCGAACTGGTTGGGAAAGAAGATCTTCCCAATGCTATTTCTTTAAATTCCACTGCTTTTAATATGGCAAGAATTGTAGGGCCTGCCATTTCCGGAATTATCATGAAATATGTTGGGATTGCCGAATGTTTTTTGATAAACAGCATCAGCTTTATACCTGTTATCATTGGAATTGCATTGATTACAGTATCAGGAAAACCACGGTTAAAAGATCAGGAAACCAAAATATTAAAAGAAATAAAAACCGGGATCACATACACATTCAGAAATTCCAAAATCTTCCCTACATTCTTGATTATGGCAATCATATGTACATTCTCAATGAATGCGAACGTTATTTTGCCTGTATTCGCAAAAAATGTAATGATGGGCGATGAATCAACCTACAGTTTGATGATGTCGGTAATGGGTATTGGTTCCCTGCTAGGCGCATTGTTTATGGCGGCCAAGGGCAAAGACATCCGCAATCGGAATTTTCTGGTAATCACTGCTATGTCAATCGGGATTCTGCAAATGCTGACTCTTATCCCGATCTATGGCAATATGGTTTACATTGCCGGTTTATTGATTTGTATAGGATTCCTCAATTTGTGTTTTTTAAACAGATCCAATACCATGATACAACTAAATACGGATGATATGTATCGCGGAAGAGTAATGAGCATTTATGTATTAGTGAGTACCGGAAGTACTCCCATCGGAAATATTTTCACCGGTTTTGCCATGCATATAATGGGCGAAAAATACGGATTTTTTATTAACGGACTGATATCTTTTCTATTGGTCTTTCTTGTGTATTATTTTTATAAACATCATCTTATAAGAGCGAGAGTTACCAATAATAATGAATAAACTCGTCTTAATTTTTTATTTTTTGCCTGAGGGTAAAAAAATACACCCAGACCTGGTGCCTTATAGAGGTGCAACATCAATCGGCAATTGTGCAACCGCTTGATTTCTGTTTAAAAACGTAAAACCTCTAAAAAATTTGGATTTAATCAAAATGTTTCTAACTTTGCCCAATAATTAACACGATTGTTAAATAAAATAGTTAATCATGAAAGTTAAACAAAGTAATCAAGTCGATATAACTACAGAACAATCCATTCTTAATGCTGCTGAACAAGTGTTTTTGGAAAAAGGATATAATCTGGCTAAAACTACAGAAATAGCAAACCTGGCAGGAGTGAATCATGCAATGTTGCATTATTATTTTCGTACTAAAGAGAACTTATTTAATAAAGTATTCGAGCAAAAAGCCCAATTGTTTGCCGGTTCTTTCGAATCATTATTAGATCAGGAAATGCCTTTTTTTGAAAAGATTAAACTTGGAATCGAAACACATTTCGACTTCCTTGCTGCTAATCCGAAATTGCCGGTTTTTATTATTCAGGAAGTAATCACTAATGAAAAGAATAAGGATATGCTGAAAAAAATACTTATTCCTAAAGTAACAAGGGTAATTGAAAAAATAGAGCAAGCTATTGAGGAAGAAAAGAAACGGGGAACAATAACTTCAGTTTTAGCACTAGATTTATTATTGAACATCGTATCCTTGAATATTTTTGCTTTCACTTCCGTACAAGTCTTTTTCGGTACAAATGTTGATTTTCATAATCAAGCTGTCCGGATGTTTTTGCAACACCGGAAACAAAATAATGTAGACTTGATACTGAAAGGATTAAAAAATTAGTGAAAAGTGAAGAATTTCTAAATATCTGAAAGATGAAGAGTACACATAACAAATTGATTTGTTTTTTAACCATATTTTTATTGAGCTTTTCAACTGTCAGCGCTCAACTAACAATTGACGAGTGCCAGCAAAAAGCGAAAGCAAATTATCCTTTGATTAAGCGTTATGATTTAATTGAAAAATCAAAAGGATACACTTTGTCTAATGCCGGAAAAGGATATTTACCACAGATATCACTCTCGGCAAGAGCTTCATATCAATCAGAGGTAACTCAAATACCCATCAATATTCCCGGAGTTGAAGGCTTGTCTAAAGATCAATATGCCGCAACAATTGATGTTTCGCAAACCATTTGGGACGGAGGCGTCATTTCCTCTCAAAAGAAAATTACAAATGCCGGCGCCGAAGTCGAACAACAGCAGGCAAATGTCGATATATATGCTTTGAAAGACCGTGTAAATCAATTGTTTTTCGGAACTTTACTGTTAGACGCACAGTTGATGCAGAATTCTATTTTACAAGATAATCTCCAGAAAAACTATGAAACCATAGCAAGTTACAAAGCTAATGGCATTGCTAATCAGGCAGATCTGGATGCCGTAAAAGTCGAACAACTAAAGGCCGAACAAAATAAAACCCAAATCAAAGCAAACCGGAAAGCTTATCTGGAAATGTTGTCAACTATGATTGGCGAAGCAATTGCAGAGAATACAACTTTGGTAAAACCGGAAGCCGAAAATGTACTGGTTTCCAACAATATCAATCGTCCGGAGATGCAACTGTTTGAAGCGCAACACAATTTATTCGAATCACAAAAAAGCATGATCAAGGCCGGATATATGCCTAAACTTAATTTGTTTGTACAAGGAGGTTACGGAAAACCTGGATTGAATATGCTGGACAATGAGTTTTCTCCATATTATATGGGAGGCATTCGCTTATCCTGGAATTTCAGTAGTTTATATACGCAAAAAAATGACCGGCTGAAACTGGAAGTCAACCAAAGTAATGTTGCAATTCAAAAAGAAACGTTTTTATATAATACCAATCTACAGATCACACAAGAAAATAACAACATAAAAAAACTCAGTGACATGATGAAATATGATAATGACATTATTTCCCTGAGAGAAAATGTAAGAAAATCAGCAGAAGCCAAAGTGGCCAACGGAACACTCACGGTAATCGAATTAATGAGGGAAATCAATGCGGAAGATCTGGCCAAGCAAGACAAAATATTACATGACATTCAATTGTTGATGGCTATTTATGATTTGAAATGGACAGTTGACAATTAAAAATGAAAAACTAAAAACTAAAAATTAAGAACAATGAGAAAAAAATATTTTCAATTGATAACCCTTTGGATGATAGTGCTTTTGACAGCGTGCAACAGAGGTAGTAAAGATCATGATGCTTCGGGTGTTTTTGAAACAACAGAAGTAATCGTTTCTTCTCAGGCCAATGGGCAATTGATGGAATTTAACGTGGAAGAAGGTTCCGTTCTGAAAGCCAATCAAAAAGTCGGTTATGTAGATACAACGCAACTTTATCTGAAAAAAATGCAATTGTTGGCGAATATGAAATCTGTTGATAGTCGTTATTTGGATGTAGGTAAGCAGATTGCATCCATCAAACAACAGATTGTTACTCAAAAAACGGAACAGAGAAGGTTTGAAAACCTGGTCAAATCGAATGCTGCCAACCAAAAACAACTGGACGATATCAATGCGCAGATTGCAGTACTTGAAAAACAACTGGTTGCACAAACAGAAACATTGGAAAATAGCAACCGGGCAGTTACCGGAGAAAGCTCATCTTTGATAATTCAGATTGCCCAGGTTGAAGATTTATTACATAAGAGTATTATTATCAGTCCTATAGATGGAACGGTGTTGTCAAAATATGTTGAACCGGGCGAACTTACCACACAGGGAAAAGCTTTATTCAAAATAGCAGATATCAATAATATGATTCTTCGTGCATATATCACTGCCGATCAACTGACGCAAATGAAAATCGGTCAACAGGTAAAAATTTTTGCCGATTTCGGAGAAAAGGACATGAAAGAATATCCGGGAACTGTTACCTGGATTTCCGATAAATCTGAGTTTACTCCGAAAACTATCCCTACTCGTAATGAGCGAGCCAATCTCGTTTATGCTGTCAAAATTGCAGTGAAAAATGATGGATATCTGAAAAATGGAATGTACGGCGAAATAAAATTAATTGAAAATTGAAAATGATTTTATGTGATACTATCAGCAAATCATACGGAAGCGTTCAGGCGTTGAAAAATATCAGCTTTAACGTGAATCCGGGCGAAATATACGGTATCATCGGTCCTGACGGCGCCGGAAAAACCTCGCTGTTTCGTATCCTGACCACTTTAATTTTGCCGGATCAGGGAACCGCATCTGTCAACAGATTAGATATCGTTAAAGATTACAAGCAAATCCGTAATCAGGTAGGGTATATGCCGGGAAGATTTTCTCTTTATCAGGATTTGAGTGTGGAAGAAAACCTGGAATTTTTTGCTACAGTTTTCAACACTACGATCAAAGAAAATTATCATCTGATCAAAGACATTTATCAACAGATAGAACCCTTCAAAACAAGGAAAGCCGGAAAATTGTCAGGTGGGATGAAGCAAAAACTGGCATTGAGTTGTGCATTGATCCACAAACCTGTTGTATTGTTCCTGGACGAACCGACTACCGGAGTCGATCCCGTTTCCCGAAAAGAATTCTGGGAAATGCTCCGGAAACTGAAAGAACAGAATATCACCATTTTAGTTTCCACTCCATATATGGATGAGGCTTCTTTGTGTGATCGTATCGCTTTGATACAGAATGGAAAATTTCTTCAGATCGATACACCGGAAAATATTATCAATCAATTTTCCGAGACTTTATGGTCGGTACAAAGCAATCAAATGTCGAAATTGCTGAAAGATTTGAGATCTCTTGAGCATATAAAAAGTTGCTTTGCATTTGGGGATGTTCACCATATTACAGTGGAAAATGGAAAATGGAAAATGGAAAATTTGAAGGCGTATTTGGAGAAATCAGGTCATCTGAATATAGAAATAAAGGAGATTAAAGCGAGTATTGAGGATTGTTATATGCTTTTGTCTGA
>JAVBLQ010000065.1:0-79553 GCA_031553435.1 Bacteroidales bacterium
TCTATTGCCGATACGGATGGAATTTACATCACCACGAAGAACAGTATTGAACCAGATGCTGCAATCTGTTCCGGTAATAACATCACCTACGATTGTTGCATTTTCTGCCATATAGGTGCCATTCCCTATTTGAGGAGTAAAACCCCGGACTGATTTTATTAAGGCCATATATGTGTAATGTGAGGGGAGCAAAGGTAGTGATTATTTTAAAATATATTGGTATTTATTCTTCAACTTAGGCCATTTTATCTATTGTATTATAGTATTCTTCTAATTGATGAATTGTGTTAGAAATATTATGATGCTCTTCCACGTATTTTCGGCCATTTATACCTATCTGAATAGAGGCTTGAGGGTTATTTATGAAAAAATCTATTTTTTCAACAAATTCATCTTTAGTTATACAAGTAAATCCATTTTCATTATTTTGAACAACATCATTGCATCCGTCACATTTGCTAACTATTACAGGTATTTCATTAGCCATTGCTTCCAGAAGAGATAAAGGCAGTCCTTCAAAAATTGAAGTTAATAGAAAGATATCCAGTTGTTGTAAATATTTCATGGATTCATTTTTATTTCCCCATGGCAAGATATGTATTTTATCCGAAATATTATATTTTTTTATCAGATTTATAACATCTGACATTAAGTGATCTTCGAGTCCAGATCCTAAAATGGAAAATTCGGTATTGGGATATTTCTGGATTATTGCATTTGCAATTTCAATAAATAATAAAGGATTTTTTTGGTGTGTGAGTCGGGCAATAGTTCCTATTTTAATTTGTTGGGATGAATCAATCTTTTTTCTTCCTGAAATATTCTTATTTGTTAAGGGTATAGAATTAAGAAAAACACTTACCTTATTTTGCTTGTATCCTAATTCGGAAATCATACGGGTAGTTTCTGAATACGAGCATGTCAATACATGATTTGTGATTGGCTTTACGAATACTTCCAGCAAAAAGAAAAAAATTCGTTTTATTCCGGTAAAAGACAAATATGATAGTCCATGTGGTGTAAATATGGATTTACGGGATGTGATTTTGCAAACAATTCTTCCAATAAATCCTGCTTTAGAACTATGTAAATGTACAATATTAGGCTTTTCCTTTTTTATAATATTTATATATTCAAATATGTTGCAGATATCTAAATATGGATTAATCCCTCTTGCCATTTTTTTATTATAAATTTTTATGTCATTTTGCAGACAAAAAGAGTTTAATTCTTGATTAAAAGGCGTTAGTAATACTAACTCAAATTTAGTTTTATCTATATGGGGAATAATATTTTGAATATATGATCCCACCCCACCTAGAGATTGTGTTATATGTAAAATCTTTATTTTGTCTTTTTTGTTCATATTTCAATACTAAAGAAGTAATTAATTATATTTCTATAAATTGAATCTTAAAAAATAAAGAACTATTGTGTTAATTTATAAAAATAAGACATTGTATTTAAACCGAAATAAGACAAAATACACGCTAGTCGACTTTTTTTTCTTGCCTTGGGATTTGTAATAACAGAGAAGCGGTATTTTTTTATTTCTTCGAAAAGAAATTTCGCAATTGGATTGCCGTTTGGAACTTGAAGGAGTATATGAAACAAAAAGCTAATCTTTCGGCAAAGATATGATTTGTGAATCAAATGAATATCAGGATCTTTTTCCATCATTTCTATTACAGTGAGAGCACTTTCATATTTTTCTTTATTAAATGCACCACCTTCAATACTATCATTCCTTTGTAAATAATAATAATTTTTATAATTAATAAAAACAATAGTTTTACACTTAAACATTAATTTATAAGTTGTCGGTAAATCTTCAAATAACAATCCTTTAGGATACCTAATGTTGTCAAAAAGAGACTTGTGATATAATTTAGCCCAAGCATAATTGTCAAATAGTTCTTGATAAAACATTGTGGATACAGCCATACGTGGGTCAAATATTTTTTCTTTTTTACTTTCGATATATTCTGCAGGAATTGTTCCTTCTTTGAAGGAGTTAGGTAAGGATATTGACATCTCTGCATTGTATTTATTAATAATGTTATAGAGAGACTCCACATAGTCTATCGTAACATAATCATCACTATCGATGAACGTGATATATTCTCCTTTTGCTATATCAATGGCAACATTTCTGGCATCAGATAACCCTCCGTTTTCTTTATGAATAACTTTAATTCGATTATCTTTTAATTCATATTCATCACAAATCCTACCACAATTATCAGGGGATCCATCATCAACTAAAATTATTTCAAGATCTTTATAAGTCTGATTTATAATGCTATCTAAACATCTATTTAGATACTTCTCGACTTTATAAATAGGGACAATAATACTGATTAGAGGGCGCATAACCTTTGTATTTATAGATTATTCATAAATAAATGTAATTTGAAGGTAGAAAATTTCGTAAGTCAGAGGCTTCGTATTTTACGTACCACTGTTTTGGCGCAATTACAATTTTTTTTGGATTTAAGTTTAAATAAGCTCCCCACCAACTGAATGTACTATTTGCAATTATATTATGCTTACATAAACTCATTAAAATTAAATCAATTTCTGCAGAATTTCCAGAAATAATTTTACAATTAAGTTCTTTAAAGTTCTCTTCACACCATTCTTCATCATCTGTAAAAACATAAATTTGAAGTGATTCTCTATTTAAAATATTTCTTGTATACCCGATGGCTTCAAGATAGTAAGATTTAGGACAAATCCCATAAGTTTTTAGATTCTGTGGATTATTCAAATAATCTCCGTGGCGAACATGTAAACTAATAGTCGTGCTGTCACTGTCATAGATTTCTGTTCCTATTTCTGTATTGATAACTGTATTCCTGTAATTATCAATATTTTTAAAGATGGTCTCTTTTACTATTTCTACATAATTCAAACATTGCCAATATCCATCAAAGTAATTGCCTCTTAACAATTTATAATTATCGATATCAACATGTTGTTTGTCTTCAACAATAAAATGTTTAAAGAAGAAAGGAAAACATTGCGCAACTTTTCTTTTTATTCTATAAAGTATAGGTAAAAAAGATTTTGTATGTTGAATATCTATATTATTACTTACAAATTTATTTAACTCAAATTTACGAGAAACCCATGCCTTGAAGTCAGATTTCGTTTGAGGATCATAAAATATTTTATCCTTTGTTTGTTGCGATAAATATAGTCCAAATGCATATTGGAACAATTGATTACCAAGGCCTCCAGTTATCCTTACTGTTTTCATTTTTAAAAATAACAAATAAATTATAACATTACTTTTTTTTGTAGTATTTGATAAAAATCTCTTTTGTGCTTTTTGATGAAAAAATTTCTTTCAAACTATTTATATAAGATTTACACATATTGGGGGCATTAGTTCTTAAGGACAACAAAGAAATGCCTGACATGACTAAATATTTCATTAATATAACAATAAACACATAGGGATATAATATTATTTTTTTTAGAAAATATCCTTCCGTAAAAAACAGTAATTCTCCTTTAGTTCTGGTAGGATAAGTGGCATGAATAATTTTGGAAGAGCTTCCTCCTTCCAAATGAAGGATGTAACTATTGGCATTGACATAACATTTATATCCCAGATTATTTAAAAGTGTCGATAGTGCAACATCTTCTGGGCAAAAAAAATATTTCTCATTAAAAAATCCAACTTTTTTAAATACGTCACTATATATCAAAAAAGCGGCTCCTACTACATTATATGATTGAAAAATTCCATCTTTATAAGTATATTTTGATTTGATTTGTTGTTCCTTCCACAAACCAAGTTGTTGAAGCATAAAAGTAATCATTGTCATTTTGGGGCGTCCACAACTTTGAACTCTTCCATCTTCATAGACTGTTTTTGGAGACATGACAACTGCATCCGGAGTATTTTCCAAGGATGCCTTTAGCTCAGAAAGAACATCGTTCTGAAAAAGAGTATCATCGTTTAGAACAAAACAATACTTCCCCCTGATTTGCTTCAAAGCCAAATTGTTATTTTCTGAAAATCCTTTTATTTCATCACTTTCTATTATTTTTATCCATTGATATTGCACTCTTAATTTTACAAGATTGTCTTTACTAAAAAGATAAGCAACCACTAATACTTCATAATTGCATTTTGTGTATTTATAAATAGAATCTAAGCAAGGGAATAAGTTTCCCAAATTATTCATACATACTATGACTACTGAAACCATTGATTTTTCAAAAATTCTTAGTGATACTGTATTTAAATCGACGTTTATTATAAACCATCTTTTTAAAATTAGATGATTTAAGTTTATGTGGCTTAATCAAAAATTTGTACGCTACAATAAACATTATCAATCTGGTAAGAAATCCAAAACTGACAACTTGCATAAAAA
Source organism: Bacteroidales bacterium (assembly GCA_031553435.1). Taxonomy (GTDB): domain Bacteria; phylum Bacteroidota; class Bacteroidia; order Bacteroidales; family Azobacteroidaceae; genus JAVBLQ01. The sequence continues at coordinate 4,392 of JAVBLQ010000065.1, forward strand.
AATATTCTTCCATTCCATAAAAAATTAGGGGCTGGAGCATTGAAGCATAAACAAGAATAAAGATTATGTACTTATCAAACTTATTAATTAATTTTATTTTATTTATTTTTGTTTAATAACAAAAACTAATACAAAATGGAAGAATAGCCACTCCAATCCAGCCAAAATCATGAAAATACCTTCTAAATGGAGTATAAACATTGCCCAACACATACCCATTGGGGCTATATCTGAATTCCAAATTCGTTTTATAAATAATTTTCGGATAAAATTTGTATATAAAATCATTTATACCCATGAAAGTTTCTTCACCAAAAGAATTGTATGCGGTTTTTATTGGATGTAAAATATAATTATCCAAAAGAGGAATTGAACCTCCGATATACATACTAATATATTCTCGAAAATTAAAATCCACTGTAGAACGTCCAATAAATTCTCGTATCAAATAAAAACTCCATAATGAAAGAGCAACAGTAATTAAAACAGTTAAATAGTATTTTATTTGATTTTTAGAACTAGTTTTCTTGTATTTGCAAGATAAGACAAAATCAAAGAATAAATAAGCTGCTATCATTGCTAATACATTGGCTCTTCCTCCTGTACTTAAGCTTTGGAAGATAAAAACTACCACAATTATGAGATTTTTCCAGTTTTTTCTAAATTTTGCTCCTAGTGTTTTGTTGTTACAAAATATAAATAAAAAAACATAAGACAATACCATTAAAAAATTTCCCCCCTGATTTACCCATGTGTTAATTTTTGCCTCAGGATCCCCAGAAAACATCATTGAGCTTCTATATGTTTCCATTATATCAGAAGAACTGTCATATGATGCTGCTCCCGCAAACAATGCTATACGTAAAATTTCTCGCTGATAAAAGAAATAAATAGCGAAAGATATACATAAAAGAATTCCAATCTTAAGATTAGATACATTGATTATTCTGGGATTGTCAAAAATTTTAAATCTTCTATTAAAATCAGGAATTGCACCTAATAAAAAAGAAAAAAGGCCTAAAATAATAATTACTATGGTTGTCTCAGATACCTTAAATCTCCAATAATCAGTATTCAAAATAGCAAAAAATACAGCAAAAGAAAAACTAAAAAAAGCAAGTACTGCTGGAGAAAACAAATTTGCTTTACTCAAATAATAAGATGTGAGGAGCAATGTTAAAATATATATAAGCAAAAAAAATAGCATTTAGTTTTCAATTTAGTTTAATTAATTTCTGTTTTTTAATAAAGTACGACAGAGATGAAAACTCTCAATTAACTGCTTTGAGGTTGTTACTGTATATAATATGATTATCGCAATACTAATGAAAAACAAACCAAGAAGTCCTCCTATATAAAATGAATATAAAAATGAAACAGAAATAATAAGTACAGCTATTATATAAACCAATGGAGATAATTTATATATATAAGACACTATAAATTCAGCCAAAATACTTCTGATCATTATAGCTGTTAACATACCATAGACAATTAAATCAAGATTATGAAAATAAACTGCAATGGCATAAAAAATGACTGCAACAATAGCAGAGACCATATTAATCAAGAGTAGCACTTTCTGTTTATTTAAATTTTTAAGAAAAGTTGAATAAATGAGTGAAAATCTAATTTCATATAGTGAAAGTGGACAAAGTACTATCAAAAAGGGAAGGCAATCTTTGTATTTAGGAATCCACCAACCAATAACAGAATATATGAATGGAAAAAAAACAAAAACTATCAGAACAATAATAGTGATTATATAATTAAAATTACGAAAAACAACTCTTTGCCTCTCAAAATTAATATTCCTAATAATTGGGAACAATACCAATCCGATTTGGGATATGAATGATAAAATGAACATTGATATTGTTAAAGAAAAGGATATTTTAGCAAAGGTAGTTATATCCCAGTACTTTTCGACAGACAAACGCCCAATTCCCAAAATCAATATACTTAATATATTTGAAAAGGTCAATGGTAAGCCATATTTCATATAACTAATCACTGTAGATATATTTACTTTGAAATCATTCAATTTAATTGATGAGAAAAAATGTTTAAAATTTGAGGACAAAAGTAACAATGCAACTATATGGGAAAATATAAAACAAATAATGATTATGTATTCTTTTTTGGGCAACAATCCTAATAAAATTGCAAATATTAAAACGGTCACAAGAAGTTTGTCTTTAAAGACAGTTTTCGAATATATTGTTATTTTGTCAGTAGACATACAAATGAAGCCAAATATTTTGTAAGTGTTTTCTATTAATAGGTAAAGGGCTACAAAATAAAAAATTATAGCTTTATAAGTATGCTGAATAAAAAAATAAGTATAAATACAAAGAGAAATACTCAGAAATATCTGTAAAATAATCACATATAATATGGGAGATGATAACTGTTTATAGTTTAATGATTCAAATTTTTTTCCACCTAATTTTAAATAAAGACCATCACTAAACCCAAAATCTAAGATTCCGATATAGCTGATGTAGAGCAAAAATAATTGCCAATATCCAAATGACTCAATTGATATATATTTGGGAAGGATTAATGATAAAACCATGCCTGAAATTAATGATATTAACTGAGAAGCAAGAGCAATGGAAGAGTTTTTCAGGAATATACTAGTTATTCTTTCCATTTTTATATTATAGAGAAAACTTCAATTATATAATAGTCCTTTTAGAATAACAAAAATCGTGCAAATGTAGTGATTATTTATAGATTTTCCCCCAGTTTAAAAGTACAAAAGGCAATATATGAGCATTTTGCTTTTAAATTCATCTTCTCACGCTTGAACAACTTTCTTTTTTTAATAAGTTCATTGTTATCTAACTAACCTCATTCTATTCTTTTACAAAAATAATTTTTCTAAATATAATCACCATCACCAAACTATGTACAATATAATTGATCATATACGCCTGGGTAATACCCACTACACCATTAAGTTTGATCAATAAGAAAGATAATATGACAAACAAAACAGAAAAAATGATCTCTGTACTTATAAATGCTTTAGTCATTGATTTTGCAATCATCAAAAAACCCAATAGCCAACTGGAAATCTTAAAAAAATCTCCTAACAATTGCCAGATAAATAATTGTTCCATTGGATAAAAATCAGGAGTAAAAAGTATTTTTATAATAAACATTCTCAAAAAATATATAATGACAAAACCAATACATAATGTTGGCAGAATAACTTTATATGCTTTGAAAACTTCATTTCGAATTTCATTTTGTTCTTTAAGCTCTGATAATTTGGGTAAATAATACACTCCAAATGAAGAAGTAATTACCATCAGATACATATTGGAGATTCTATTCATAGCTTCCCACCACCCGGCTTCTGTTGCAGATATGTTTGAAATGACATGTCCTCTTATAATTAGTTGAGAAACTGGTATCGTAGCCATTGAAACAAATGCCATCAAAGTGTAGTGAAAATATTTTTTAGAGATTGTTGAATTAAATTTTTCTTTGAAATAGTCGACTTTTATCCAATAAACTTTAAGAAGCATCCATATAGTAATGAGGATCATGATACTTTGATAGGTTACAGCACTTATCAAAGCTCCTGTCAGACCCCAAAAATAGACACAACATAAAGAAAAAATCAAACCTATAATACTATTGACAATATTTATTTTTACGAATATCTTAAATTCTTTAAATCCGTTTAATATTGATAACAATAGGTTGTTAAGGGCATAAAAAAACACTGTTAATCCCAAAATAATAAAAATGTATCCGTATTCGGAGGATCGCATGATTATCACACTCAAGAATTGGTTAAAAATAATCATGAAAATTCCTGAAACAATGGAACAATATAATGTGATTTTAAATGCAGTGGAAATATAGTCTTTTACTGTTTGATTATCTTTGCTGTTTTCTGCGATATATTTTGTCACTCCATTATTGATTCCTCCGGAAGCGAGACTCATAATGATAGTGGAAAAACTATTTAATTGTCCTAATAACGCAATTCCAACAGGTCCAATAATTACAGAAACAACCTTTACACTGATCAATCCGGTCAACATTTTCACTAATGTAGACACAAACGTTAATGAAAAGACTTTAACAATGTCTGTATTCCAGACTTTACGATATAGTATAGAAATTTTGTTCAACATTAGTTTATTTCTAAAGTTGTTTTATTACTTTAGCTGGAGTTCCACCTATTATGACATTTGCTGGAAAATTACCAGAAACAATGCTCCCTACGGCAACAATTGTATTTTCTCCAATACTTGTATTTTTTAATATGGTCACATTATTTCCTATCCAAACATTATTCCCGATTTTTACTGTTCCGATTGTTCCTAATTCACATCTTTTATCAGCTTGAGTTCCATGTGCTTCGTGATCCATGATACAAACCCCTTGTCCAATTAAAGTATTATCTCCTATTTCGATATAATTGGCGGAACAAATGAATAAATTATTATTAGTCAGCACATTATTCCCTATTTTAATTAGGGAATTTTCATAACGAGGTTGTATTTCAATAACTCCATTGTAGAAATATCCTCCTGGTTTATACCCGAACATGCATCCATTTCCAATTTCAATATTACCACTTCCTGTTATGAGTGTTTTTTGAATAAAAACAGACTTGCCTTTATTTTTTATTCTGGCTTTTCTTATAGCAGATAAATTTGGTAAAATATAGTTAAACAAGATCATTTTCATTTTTTTATAAAACAAATATGGCCTTATAAGTATGAATTTTAACTTTCTTAATAAATTCATATTTAAATATATGCATTAACAATTGTTGCAATTTTTTTTGCATCTTCCATTGCTAATATAGGAGAAATTGGTAATGAAAGAATAGTATTATGAATATTTTCTGAAATGGGGTAATTTAAATGATTCCACTCTTTATAAGCCTCTTGCTTATGTGGAGGAATCGGATAATGAATAACAGTTTGAATGTCATTTTCAGATAAATATTGTTGAAAATGATCTCTATTGGGTGTTCTTACCACAAAAAGATGAAAAACATGATCTTCTTTTCCTGAATAATATGGCAATTGTATTAATGGATTTTTGATATTGTCTAAATAATATCTGGCAATTATCCTTCTTTTTTCATTATCGTTATCCAATCCTTTTAGTTTTACATCTAAAATAGCAGATTGTAATTCGTCCAGACGGCTGTTTGGGCCTTTATAAAGGTTCTGATATTTTTTGTGAGAACCATAATTTGCAATGGCTCTGATAGCAGAAGCTAATTCATCATTGTTTGTAGTCACAGCTCCGGCATCTCCAAGTGCGCCCAGATTTTTCCCGGGATAATAAGAATGTCCGGCTGCGTCACTCAGATTACCTGATCGTTTGCCATTTTTATAAATTGCTCCATGAGATTGTGCTGCATCTTCGATAACAAGTAAACCGTGTTTCTGTGCAATATTGTTTATAGATTCCATTTCGCACAATTGTCCGTATAAATGAACAGGTAAAATGGCTTTGGTCTTTGATGTTATAGATGCCTCTATTTTCTGAGGATCAAGATTGAATGTTTTTTCATCCGGTTCGACCAATATGGGTGTCAGTCTATTTTCTGAAATGGCTAAGATGCTGGCAATGTAGGTATTCGCCGGAACTATAATTTCATCTCCTTCTTTCAAAATACCTAATTCTTTGTAGGCGCGGATAATTAAGATTAAAGCATCCAATCCGTTGGCAACACCAATGCAGTGTTTTGTTCCGCAATAAGCAGCGTAATTTTTTTCAAATTGTTTTACAGCTTCTCCTTGTATGTACCAACCTACATCAAAAACGCGATTCATTGCCGCTTTGACTTCAGCTTCATATTGTTGGTTTACTTTTAAAAGATCTAGAAATTTTATCATTTGTTTATTTTGATAGGTTTACCTTCAATTAAATTATATTGCTGATTACTTTTTTCATCAATTAACTCCATGCTGAGAATTGTTCCTTCCATAGTGATGTATCCTTTCTGTTTAGCCGGGTTACCATACCAGACTGAATATGCCGGAATATCTCTTGTTACTACACTTCCGGCTCCGATTAATGCATATTTTCCGATAGTTACTCCGGCAACAATAGTTGCGTTAGCTCCGATTGATGCGCCTGTTTTTACAATTGTTTTAGCAAACGACTTAGGATATACTTTAGAACGGGGAGTTAAATCGTTGGTGAAAGTTGCATTGGGTCCAACAAATACATTATCTTCCAAACGAACTCCATCCCAAATCTGCACCCCTGATTTTACAGTTACATTATTTCCAATCTGTACATCATTTTCAATTAAAACATGAGCACAAACATTACAATTACTTCCGATTGATGCTTCTTTCAGTATGACACAAAATTGCCAGATTGTAGTACCTTCGCCAATATTTGTTGTTTGAACATCAGCAAGAGGGTGTATTTTATGATTTGACATAATCTAAAAAATCAGTATACTCCCGGATATAGTCTTTTTCATCATATTTGTGAGATGCCAATACCAAACAAATGGATCCTGAAGAAAAATTAATTTCAGATGCCCATATACCGGGTGGGACATGTAATCCCAAATAAGGACGATTTATCTGAACTAATCTTTTTGTTTTTCCATCATCTAATAAGACTTCAAAAGCTCCGCTTGCTGCTATCAAAAATTGATGACATTCTTTGTGAGCATGGGCTCCTCGTGATTCTCCCCCAGGGATGTCATAAAGATAGAATATTCTTTCTATTGAAAAAGGAATTTCCTCATTGTTGTGAATGGGAGTAATATTTCCAGCCCTATTTTTAATCCTAGGCAATTCAATGATTGAACAATCAAAGACTCCAATATTTTTATTTGTTTTCATCGTTGTTTGTCATTTTTTTATAATCATCAAATTTCCTGATGTAATCATTCTCATTATATTCAGTTGATGCAGCCACAAACGCCAGCGAATTAGTTGAAAAATTTTCCATTCGCCTCCAAATCATATTAGGTACATATAATCCTGCATATGATCTGTTAAGGGTGAATTTTTTTTCCTCTTTTCCATCATGTAACACAACATCAAAACTGCCGGATAAAGCTACAATTAACTCTTCTTGCTGTTTGAAAGCGTGTTCTCCTCTGATTTCACCTCCGGGAACATCGTATATCCAATATACCCGTTTGATTTTGAAAGGGATATGATTGTTACTCTCAAAAAATGACAAATTTCCCCTTTCATCTAATATTTTAGGTAATTGAATTATTTTAACATCATCTATCATATTGTTGCATGTGCTATTAAAATGTACTAATGTCAATAAACTTCATATTCCTTTTCCTTAATTATTTTGTATTTTTCCGGATTAATGTGATAGGTGTTGAGCCCACAAAGATAAGGATTATTTTACAGACTTTGTTTAGAACCCGATTATTTTTAAAAAGCTACCGATGTGAAGTTTTAGGTTTTAAGTTATAAGTTTTACGTTTTGTTGTGCATAAGTCAAATGTAAAACTTCTCCCCCACTTTTTTAATTATTTTTTCCCCTTAATTATCAAAAAATTAAACATTCTAATAACTTGTTCACAACATGTTGAAAAGTTTTTTGTTTTAAAAGTGGGGAAAAGTGGAGAATTCATTACTTTTACACTGTCAAAGAAGCTAATATTGGAAAGATTTCTTGGAAATATCGACGCAAAGGCTGATGCAAAGGGGCGAGTGTTTGTTCCGGCAGCTTTCAGAAAAATTCTGCAAACCGCAGGTGAAGAACGCCTGGTTATGCGGAGGGATGTTTTTCAGGAATGCCTGGTGCTTTATCCGGAAAGTATCTGGAATGAAGAATTGACTCAGATGCGTGCCCGTTTGAATAAATGGGATCCCGTGCAGCAACAAACTTTTCGCAATTTCGTATTGGAGACTGAGGTGCTGGAAATGGATTCCAATGGGCGTATCCTCATTTCCAAACGTTATATGCAAGCGGCAGGAATTCATAATGAAATCCGCTTTGTCGGAATGGATTATACAATTGAGATCTGGGCGAAACAAAAGCTCGAAAAACCTTTGATGTCACAAGAAGAATTTGCCAGGAATATGCAAAAATTCATGGGGGAGGAGAATAAATGAACAGAATCGACACATATCATGTTCCCGTTTTGTTGAATGAAAGCATCGAAGGATTGAACATACATCCCAATGGAATTTATGTCGATGTAACTTTTGGAGGAGGAGGTCATAGCAAGGAAATTCTTTCCAGACTTACAGGCAAAGGCAAACTCTTTGGTTTCGATCAGGATGCAGATGCTGAAAAAAATATTATTGACAATAAGCAATTTGTATTTGTAAGAAGCAATTTTCGCTATTTGTCTAATTTTATGCAATGGCATGGAATAGAGCAGATTGATGGTTTGCTAGCCGATCTTGGGGTTTCTTCCCATCATTTTGATGATGAAAACAGAGGTTTTTCTTTTCGTTTCGAGGGTAAATTAGACATGCGGATGAATGCCAAAGCACCCAAAACAGCAGCAACTATATTGAATGAATACCCGGAAGAAGCTTTAGCCGATATTTTTTATTTATACGGAGAATTAAAAACCGCCAGAAAAATTGCTAAAGCCATTGTCAATGCCAGATCTGTTAAGCCCATTCTTCAAACAGCTGATTTTCTCGAAATTTTAAAACCATTTCAAGGAAAAGAAAAAGAGAAAAAATCTATTGCCCAGGCATTTCAGGCTTTAAGAATTGAAGTCAATGAAGAAATGGAAGCCTTGAAAGAAATGTTGATGCAAGCCAAAGAAATCCTTAAACCCGGCGGACGATTGGTCGTAATTACCTATCATTCATTGGAAGACCGCTTGGTTAAAAACTTCATCAAAACAGGAAATTTCGAAGGAATTGTAGAAAAGGATTTTTACGGGAATATACAAACCCCTTTTGAGATGATCAATAATAAAGTTATTGTTCCCAATGATGAAGAAATCGAAAGAAATCCCCGTTCACGAAGCGCCAAACTAAGGATTGCTGAAAAAAAATAACACAATGGAAGAAAAAAAACAATCAAATAAAAAACGCAAATATAATATCGCCCATTTTTTAGGCGGAGGAATATTGACTGAAGATTTTATTGTCAAACAGTCCAAGCTATTGTTGATGATTGTTGTTTTAACCCTTTTTTTCATAAGCAATCGCTATTCATGTTTGCGTAAAATGTCTGAAATAGAGAATCTAAACAGAGAACTGAAAGATCTGAAATATGAATATCTTGTTATTTCTTCGGATCTGACAACCAATAGTCGTCAATCTCAGATTGAAGCTTTGCTCAGATCGAAAAATATCAACTTAAGTACTTCTAAAACACCTGCTTTTGAACTCAAAAAATAACGTAAAACATATTACTCATAACGTAAAACTTTGCAAATGACTGATAAACAAAAGAATACATTAAACAAAAAAGTAAGACGGAATTATTTCATAATCTCCATCCTATTGCTTTTTGTTGTATTTGGTATTCTTTTATGCGCAGGAAAAACAGCTTTTGTCGAAGGCGATTTCTGGAGAAAAGAAGGTAAAAAATCCATTCGTCCGAATATTATTATCGAAGCCCCCAGAGGTAATATTTACTCTTTCGATGAACGTTTGATGGCAACCAATGAAACATATTATCGCTTATATATAGATTTTTGGGCCGACGGATTATCCAAAGATACATTATATAAATATGTGGATGGCTTATCCCTCAAACTGAGTAAAATGTTTCCTTCAAAAAATCAGGCGCAATATCGCAGTCATATCCTTGCCGGCTGGCAAATGCGTGCGAACGAAGAAGCTCAGCTTAAGAGGGGAAAAAGTGTGGTGAGGAAAAGCCGTGAATACCGACTGCTGGATGGAGAAATCAACTATCTTCAGCTCAAACAGGTCAGAACATTCCCGTTTTTGAGTCAGAATAAAAATAAATCGGGTTTGATTGCCAAAGAACGTGTTAAAAGGAAAAAACCTTTTGGTACATTGGCATCCCGTACCATTGGAGATATTTATGGTGAATTTGAAAAAGGAGGGAAAAACGGATTGGAACTTCAATACGACTCTATTTTAAGAGGAATTCCCGGAACAAGCACCATGCGAAAAATAAACGGAAGATTCATTTATGTTTCCGATATAGAGCCTATCAGTGGAAAAGATATTGTGACAACTATCGACATTGATATTCAAGATATCACTGAAAAAGCATTGCTGGATAAATTGCGGGAAATCGATGCCGAATCAGGAACTGCCGTTGTGATGGAAGTCGAAACCGGCGAAATCAAGGCAATCACAAACATGGGCAGAATTTCCGAAGGAGTTTGGGCAGAATCAAAAAACCATGCTGTCGCTGATGAAACCGAACCCGGTTCTACTTTCAAAGTAGCTTCCATGATGGTTGCATTGGAAGATGGAGTTGTCAGACCCAATGATTCAATCAATGTTGGCAATGGCGTTTTTATGTATGCCAATGCCCGTATGACCGACCACAACTGGAATAAAGGTGGTTATGGCCGGATTTCTGCAGAACAGGCTATTTGGTATTCGTCCAATATTGGCGTTGCTAAAATCATTCTAAGAGGTTATGAAAATAATCCTGGCAAATTTGTTGAAGGACTCTACAAACTGGGATTGACAGAAACTCTGAATCTCGAAATACCGGGAGCAGGCCAGGCAAAAATCAGATCTCCGAAAGACAAAAAGAATTATTGGTCGAAAACCACTTTACCCTGGATGTCTTTTGGTTATGAAACGCAAATTCCACCCATTTATACATTGACATTTTTCAATGCGATTGCGAATAATGGGAAAATGGTTAAACCGTTTTTTGTCAAACAAATACAACAAGACGGAAAAATAGAAAAAGAATATAAAACAGTTGTCGTTAAAGATAGAATTTGTTCTGATAAAACCCTCCAATGTATTCAGGAAATGTTGTTGAATGTAGTGGAAAAGGGAACCGGAGTTCCTGTTAAATCACCCTATCTTCAGATTGCCGGAAAAACAGGAACAGCTCAGATATCTCAAGGCGCCGCCGGATATCGGGGAACCGAAAAAAGTCACCAGGTTGCTTTTTGTGGATATTTCCCTGCGAATAAGCCCAGATATTCATGTATTGTTGTGATTCGCAAGCCAAGAAACGGCTATCCTTCAGGAGGTTTGATGGCCGGAACCATTTTTAAAAGAGTAGCCGAAGAAGTAAATGCCCGGACTTTGGTGTTGAAACCATCCGAATGTCTCAGAGACAGCTTGCTGACGATTTATCCGAAAGTGAAAAACGGATCATCCAAACAAGTTGAATATGCATTGGATAAATTAGATATTCCATACAAAGACAGCACATCAGGACAATGGTATTATTCATATCTGAAAAATGATAAAGTAATATTGAAAGACCGGAAAGTAATCGAAAATCTGGTTCCCAATGTTGTTGGAATGGGCGCCAAAGATGCTGTTTATTTGTTGGAAAGTTGCGGATTAAAAGTTTTCTTATCAGGACGAGGCGATGTTAAAAGCCAGACAATCAATCCGGGTGAAAGAGTTGCTAAAGGACAAACAATAGGAATTATACTTGATTAATTATGAAACTGGAAAAATTACTCAAATCAATACATTATACACAAATTGTAGGTGGCTCTGACATTGAGATCAACGGACTTCATTTCGACTCTAGAAAAATCGAATCCGGTTTTTTATTTGTTGCTGTTCCCGGAACCCAATCCGATGGACATGATTTTATTGAAAAAGCAATAGAAAACGGAGCCAAAGCAATTGTTTGTCAAAAATTACCGGAAAAAATTCAGGAAGAAATAACATTTATTTTGGTAGAAAACAGTGCGGATGCTTTAGGTCGTCTGGCTTCCGAATGGTTTGATAACCCTTCTCATCAACTTGTTTTGGTAGGAGTAACCGGGACAAATGGGAAAACTACTATTGCTACATTATTATACGAGGTAATGCGAAAATTGGGTTATAAAGCCGGATTATTTTCCACTGTTTGCAATTATATCAATGGTGAAGAATTTCCTGCTACACATACCACCCCCGATCCGGTCGAATTGAATAGACTATTGGCAGAAATGCTTTCCTCCGGATGCGAATACGCATTTATGGAAGTCAGTTCACATGCAGTTGACCAGAAAAGAATCAGCGGATTGAATTTCAAAGGCGGAATTTTTACCAATCTGACCCGCGATCATTTGGATTATCATCAAACATTTGAAGCATACCGGAATGCGAAGAAAGGATTTTTCGACCAACTTTCTCCCAATGCTTTTGCTTTGACCAATAAAGATGATAAAAACGGCTTGTTTATGCTTCAGAATACGAAGGCGCGCAAACAAACCTATTCACTTCTTTCGTTGGCCGATTTCAAAGGAAAAATCATTGAGTCTCATTTCGATGGAACCATTATGACCATCAATGGAAAAGAAATAAATACTCAGTTTGTAGGAAAATTCAATGCATATAATTTGTTGGCTGTCTATGGCGCTTCTGTTTTGTTGGATGAAGATTCTGAAGAAATTTTATTGATTCTCAGTACGTTGCAATCGGTTTCCGGACGCTTTCAGGCATTTCGTTCTCCTTCAGGATATACGGCCATTGTCGATTATGCACATACGCCTGATGCTTTGACCAATGTACTGAATTCCATTCATGAAGTATTGGAAGGCGGAGGGCGAATCATTACAGTCGTTGGCTGCGGAGGAAACAGAGATAAAGGTAAACGCCCGATTATGGCCAAAGAAGCCGTTCGTTTAAGCGATCAGGTTATTCTGACTTCCGATAATCCTCGTTTCGAAGAACCTCAGGATATCATCAATGATATGGTTGCCGGTTTAGATGTAATCGAAAAGAAAAAAGCGATTTGTATTACTGATCGTAAAGAAGCCATCAAAACGGCTTGTTTGCTGGCCCAGCCTGGCGATGTAATCCTGATTGCAGGTAAAGGCCATGAAGATTATCAGGAAATCAAAGGCGTAAAACACCATTTCGATGACAGAGAAATTGTAAAAGAAATATTTAACAGTTAGAACTATTTGTGAATAGTGAGCAAAACGAACCTCACAATACACTATTCACAATAATAAAAATTAATTCGCGTAATTCACGGCAAAACAAAATAATAAATGAAAAGCCTATTATTCATCGTATTACTATCTTTTCCGTTGCTCTTGTTTGCCCAGACAGAACAAAAAGCACCCATGCTTTTAGGAAAAATAACAAAAGAAGACCTCAAACAATCTCCTTACAATGAATGGTTTGATAAAGGATATCAGGAATACAAACCCAACCAGGAGATTATCAACCAATTGAAAAAACTGAATGTAAAAGATTATACATTCACCATCTTTTTAGGAACCTGGTGTAGTGACTCTCACAGAGAAGTTCCTCACATGATTAAGATACTGGAAGAAGCGGGAATTTCTTCAGATAAAATTTCCTTGATTGCAGTCAACAGAGGCGGTAAAGTTCATAAACAATCGCCCAATCACGAAGAAAAAGGATTATCCATATTCAGAGTACCAACTCTTATCGTTTCAAAAAACGGAAAAGAAGTCAACAGGATTGTTGAATTTCCGGTCTGTTCACTTGAAAAAGATTTGCTGGCGATTCTTTCAGGAATGACTTATACCTCCAATTATCGTTCTTATCCATACATTATTAAATGGATAGAAGACGGTTCTCTTTCGGATAAAAACGTAGATCCCAGAGGTTTGGCAGGACAAATTCGATCCGTAACAAATAAACCCGGCGAAATAATTGCTGTGGCCTCTGTGTTGAGCGCTCAGGATAAAAAACAAGAAGCTTCCATGCTTTGCAGGATTGCTTATGAATTGTTTCCCGATTATGCAAATTATGATTGGTATGCCCAGGTCTTTACTGAAAATGAAGAATATGATGATGCTTTGTTTATGCTAAAGAAAGCATTGATCAAAACAACCGAATGGGAAAAAATGGAGGAAATATTGAAACAATATGATTCTCTAAAGTCTTTGCAGAAATAATACAAATTGAATTTCAGAGTATGACAACTAATCGAATCAAAAAAATTGAAATCAAAGGCCTGCTCAACAAATATAAGTTGGGTTGGGATTTGAAGGATGATGTGAATATACTCGTCGGAATCAACGGTAGCGGGAAAAGTACAGTCTTGAGAAGCATCAACGCTTTACTATCCAAGAACTATGCTTTTCTGAATAATAAAAAGACAAATGCCAACATCGATATAAAAATTTTATTCGAAAATAAATCTGCATTATCTAACTGTAATGGGACAAAAAATCCTAATAAAATAACTGTCAATCATGCTTTTATAACAACATTTGATATTCCGTTGAAAGATAAAAGATCATTTTCGTTGTCAGATACTCCGTTAGATAAAGAACTCAGGGATTTGATTTACACTGTTGGTAAAGATCAACATTCTTTTTCCAACTATCGCTTCAAAGCGACCAATTTTCCGGAACAAGCGGAAAATATCAATCAAAAGATTACGGGATTTTTTGATAAAATCAATAGAATTTTTTCCGAAACAAATAAGAAGATATCAATCAATCCGAACACCAATGAATTGTTATTTATTGATGGAGAAGAAAAAATCCCACTGGAAAAACTTTCTTCCGGAGAAAAACAATTGCTGATCATCTTGTTTGCCGTATTCCTGATGGAGGAAAGTCCGTACATCTTATTAATGGATGAACCCGAAATCTCTCTGCATATCACTTGGCAGGAACAATTAATCAGTATGATCCGTGATTTAAATCCTAATTGTCAATTGATTATATCCACACATTCGCCATCTATTTTTGGAGATGGTTGGGGCGATAAAATATTTTTTATTGAAGATTTAATATTATAAATCAAAAATGAAGGCTGACACAAATAAAAATACATATTATAAACAATTGGCTTCGTATTATAAAAATAAGGCCAGGTTAAGTCGTTGTGTTGCTGCTGTTCACGTGGAAGCCAATGATGATAAAATTTTCTGGAAGAAGATTTTAGATCAATATTTTCCGGTTCGTAAATTTGATTTTATTACATATACAAGAACACGGGAAAACAATCATGCAACAGGTTGTACAACTTGCTTGAAATATAAAGATTTAGGTTGTTTGTCGAAAAATTTCTTTATCTGTATCGATAGCGATTACCGTTACATCATGCAGGAAAAGACAATTAATGCAGAACATTTTGTTTTACAGACATATACATATTCTTTTGAAAATCATTTTTGTCTTCCGCACAATGTGAATAATGCTTTCAATAAAATGGGAATATCCTCTATAGAATTTGATTTTGATCTTTTTCTGAAACATTATTCCCAAATTTTATATGAACTGTTTATTTATCATTTGTATTCTCTTTCGAAACGGGATGGAGTATTGGGTAAAAAATTATTTTCATCCTTTCTGAATATTCAAATGGTCTATCTTTATAAAAACGGAGAAAAAATGCTGGAAGAATTAAAAGACAAGGTAGATGCAAAATTGATTGAATTAAGAGAACATTACAATGCTGCAGATTTGAGTAAAGTAAAACGAAAATGCGAAAACCTTGGGATAACAGAAAATAATGCCTATTTATATTTCAGAGGACATAATGTTTTCGAACAGGTAATCCTCAAAATATCCAAGGATATCCGTAGAAAGTCTGAAAATGAATTGACGAAAAATTTTTCGGATGAAGAAAAAACAAACTATTTTTCCTCAAGAATATCGACTAAAGATTACCTTTTAGAAGATGTATTATTTGGGGAATATGCTGAAATAAATAAAATAAGAAAGGATATTGAAACCCTTTTTAGATATTAAAACTATACCATCATGCTCTATTACCTCTTTGATTATCTCGACAAATTAGATTTTCCCGGAGCCGGAATGTTCCGCTACATTTCTTTCCGTTCGTCGATGGCGTTGATTTTTTCTTTGTTGATTTCGACGATTATCGGAAGAAAAATTATCAATAAACTCCAACTGTTGCAAATCGGAGAGATTGTGCGGGATCTGGGACTAGAAGGGCAAATGAGCAAGAAAGGAACTCCCACAATGGGTGGAATTATCATTATCATTTCCATATTAGTCCCCGTTTTACTTTTTGCCCGTCTGGAAAATATCTATATCATCCTGATGATCGTTACAACTGTCTGGTTAGGATGCATCGGATTTCTGGATGATTATATCAAGGTTTTCAAAAAAGACAAAGAAGGATTGAAAGGAAGATTTAAAATTGTAGGTCAGGTTGGACTTGGTTTGATTGTTGGTGTAGCCCTTTATTTAAGTCCTCACACTGTCATTCAGGAAAATGTGGAAGTCCGTAAGGAGGGAGTTATCACGGATGTAAAACATAGTCCTGCCGTTAAATCAACAAAAACTACAATTCCATTTGTCAAAAATAATAATTTTGATTACCGTACATTAGCTTCTTTTATGCCGAGCCACCGGACTGCGGCCACCTGGATTATTTTTGTAATTGTGACGATTTTTATTGTTACAGCCGTGTCCAACGGAGCTAACCTGACTGATGGATTAGATGGATTAGCTGCCGGAAGTTCTGCAATTATTGGAGTTATACTCGGAATTTTGGCTTATGTATCGAGTCATGTCGAATATGCAGCATACCTCAACATCATGTATATACCCGGATGCCAGGAATTGGCCATATTTGCCAGCGCTTTTATCGGTGCTACCATCGGTTTTTTGTGGTACAATGCATTTCCGGCTCAGGTGTTCATGGGCGATACCGGTTCTTTGACTTTGGGAGGAATTATTGCAGTATTTGCCATCATTATTCATAAAGAATTATTGTTGCCGATACTTTGCGGAGTCTTTTTCGTAGAAAGTCTTTCGGTAATGATTCAGGTCACATATTTCAAATATACTAAAAAACGATATGGGGTAGGGAAGAGGATATTTAAAATGACACCACTTCACCACCATTTCCAGAAACAAGGGAATTCAGGCATTGCCGCCATCATTCAAAAACCGATAAGGGCCGTTCCCGAATCCAAAATTGTGGTTCGTTTCTGGTTGATTGGAATTATTCTGGCAGTATTGGCTGTTGCAACGTTAAAAATGAGATAAACAAAAAAGGTGCACGGTGCAGGGTACACGGTGCACGAAAAACATAATAAAAAACATTGAATGAAAGATAGAAACACTCAAGATACTTCATCCGTGCACCGTGCACCGTGCACCGTGTACCGAATTGTCATTCTTGGAGGGGGCGAAAGCGGAGCCGGGGCCGCAGTTCTTGCTAAAAAACAAGAATTTGATGTCTTTGTTTCCGATATGTCTCTTATTCAGGATAAATATAAAAAACAATTGGAGAAATATAGCATTTCTTATGAAGAAGGAAAACATACGGAAGAACTGATTCTCAATGCTGATGAAATAATCAAAAGTCCTGGAATTCCGGATAAATCTCCGATTGTCAAGAAAATAAAAGAAAAAAAAATACATGTCATCTCGGAAATAGAATTTGCCGGACGATATACAAAAGCCAAAACTATTTGCATTACCGGAAGCAATGGCAAAACGACAACAACCATGCTGACTTATCACATCCTGCAGGAAGCCGGGTTGAGTGTAGGTCTGGCCGGCAACGTCGGCGATAGTTTTGCATTACAGGTTGCAGAAAATAATTTCGATTATTATGTCATCGAGTTAAGCAGTTTCCAACTCGATAATATGTATGATTTCAAAGCGGATATTGCTGTTTTATTGAATATAACTCCTGATCACCTGGATCGTTACGAATATAAAATGCAGAACTATGTAGATTCAAAAATGAGAATCCTGCAAAATCAAACTCCCGGTGATGCATTTATATATTGGAACGATGACCCCATCGTTTCTCAGGAAGTGCAGAAATTAAGACCCAATGTTACTTTATATCCGTTTTCGGAAAAAGAAAAAACAGAAGTAAAAGCATATACAGAGAACAATCAAATTATTATCAAAACACCTAATGGAATTTTCACTATGGAAGAAGAATTATTAGCCTTGACAGGTACTCATAACCTATACAATTCCCTGGCTGCGGGAATTGCCGCCAAATTACTGGATATCAAAAATGAAGATATCCGTAAATCACTCAATGATTTCAAAGGTGTGGAACATCGTTTGGAAAAAGTAGCCCGTGTCAAAGGTGTGGAATATATCAATGATTCAAAAGCAACAAACGTCAATTCCTGTTGGTATGCACTTCAAAGTATGAAAACCAAAGTTGTTTTGATTTTAGGAGGTACGGACAAAGGAAATGATTACACAGAAATCGAACAATTAGTCAAAGACAAATGTAGCGCTTTGATATTTCTGGGAGTGGACAATACTAAACTGCATACTTTTTTCGACGGAAAAATTGAAAAAATTGCAGATGCCTATTCCATGCAGGAAGCCGTAAATCATGCATACAACCTGGCAGAAAAAGGTGAAACCGTATTGCTTTCCCCTTGCTGCGCCAGCTTTGATTTATTCAAAAACTATGAGGACAGGGGAAAACAATTTAAAGAATGTGTAACACACTTATAATTAAGAGTTAATAATGAATAATTAATAATTAATAAAAGAAAATATTATAAGAATAAAGGCTTATGATTTTGCATTAAGAGTTATAAAAGCATATCAATTCTTAAATAAAGAACAGAGAGAGTTTGTGTTATCAAAACAACTTTTACGTAGTGGAACAGCAATAGGTGCATTGATTAGAGAGTCAGAATATGCACAGTCAAAAGCTGATTTTATTCATAAACTAAGCATTGCATTAAAAGAGGCTGGTGAAACTGAGTACTGGTTGATGTTGTTGAAAGACAGTAATTATATAGACGAAAAAAGTTTTCAATCAATAGCGACTGATTGTATCGAACTGATCAGATTACTTACAAGTATTATCAATACATCCAAGTCAACTACTTAATTATTCATTATTAATTGTCAATTATTAATTGTAAAAGTGGATTTCGTAAACAAAATATTCCGGGGTGACAGGGTAATCTGGACCATTTTCATGTTCCTTTGCCTCATTTCAATCATTGAAGTTTTCAGTGCAAGCAGCACTTTGACTTACAAGCACGCCAATTATTGGGGACCGATTATTCGTCATACCTCGTTTTTATTGGTGGGAGCAGGTGTTGTATTGCTTGTACATAGCTTTCCTCCGAAATATTTGTCGGTATTGATCTTTTTGCTGCCGGTTTCCATCTTTCTCATGCTTGTGACAAAAGTAATGGGAGCATCTATCAATGGAGCGGAACGTTGGCTGAGCATAGGAGGAGTTTCATTTCAACCTTCGGAATTAGCAAAACTTGCACTTATCGTCTATGTCTCATTTCTTTTAAGTAAAAAACAGGAATTAACTCCCGAAAAATGTTTCCGCTGGATAATGATCGGGACAATCATTACCTGCGGAATTATATTTGCCGACAACCTTTCAACATCGATCATGCTTTTTGCCATTGTTTATATGTTGATGTTTATCGGACAGATACCTTTTCAACACTTAGGAAAATTGGGATTGATGATTATTCTGTTCGGAGTTTTATTTGTATTACTTTTGATGTTTGTTCCTTCAGATACATTTAAAACAATAAAACTGGGAAGAGCTGTTACCTGGAAAGAAAGAATACTCGATTTCACGCATAGAGATAATACAAATGCAGTAAGAGATTCTACTTTTAAAATTACGGATGATAATTTTCAGGTTTCCCATGCAAAGATTGCGATCGCGAACGGACAAATTTTCGGCAAATTGCCGGGAAATAGCCAGCAAAGGGATTTTCTGCCACAAGCATATTCAGATTTTATTTATGCCATCATTATTGAAGAATTAGGAATTGTAGGAGGTGTTGTTGTCCTTCTTTTATATATCATTTTATTCATCAGATCCGGGATCATAGCCAATCGGAGCGAACGGATTTTTCCTAAATTCTTAGTAATTGGCTCCAGCTTGATATTGGTTACACAAGCATTAGCGAATATGGCTGTTGCTGTCAACCTGATTCCTGTGACCGGACAACCCTTGCCTTTGGTAAGTCGTGGAGGAACATCCACTCTCATTACCTGTGTCTATTTCGGAATCATATTGGCCGTAAGCCGGTTTGATAATCCTAAAGGAATACAGAGAGAAGCCGAAATTTTGTCGGAAGCAGAAGAAGAGGAAAAAGAACGCGCCTTCGAAGAAGAAAATGTAAATGCGGGAGAATTTTGATATGAAAAGAGTAATCATCAGCGGAGGAGGTACAGGTGGACACATTTTTCCTGCTATTTCCATAGCCAACGCCATCAAGGCAAGATATCCGGAAGTCGAAATCCTGTTTGTAGGAGCCGAAGATCGTATGGAGATGGAACGGGTTCCTGCCGCCGGATACAATATTGTAGGTTTACCCGTTGCCGGATTTGACCGCAAAAACTTGTTCAAAAATATCGGAGTCTTATTGAAACTCTTCAAAAGTCTATCGAAAGCAAAAAAAACAATCAAAAAGTTCCAACCGGAAATAGTAGTCGGAGTAGGTGGGTATGCCAGCGGCCCAACTTTGAAGGCGGCCAACAAGATGCACATCCTGACTTTGATTCAGGAGCAAAATTCATATGCCGGAGTAACAAACAAACTTTTGGCCGAAAAAGCTGCCAGGATTTGTGTCGCTTATGAAGGAATGGAAAAATTCTTTCCGAAAGAAAAAATTATATTGACAGGCAACCCCGTTCGTCAGGATTTACATTATACTGAAGATAAAAGAATGGAAGCCATTCAATACTTCAGTCTGGATCCTTCAAAAAAGACAATTCTTGTTGTGGGAGGAAGTTTGGGCGCGCGCACCATCAATCAAAGTGTGATTTACGGATTGAGCGAAATAGAATCCTGCAATGATGTTCAATTTATCTGGCAATCAGGAAAATATTATTATGCCAATGCCGATAAGGAGCTGTTGAATTATTCGGACGCACCCGTCAGACTCACAGAATTTATTTCCCGTATGGATCTGGCATATGCAGCAGCCGACCTGATCGTTTCCCGTGCCGGAGCAGGTTCTATTTCAGAATTCTGCATGTTGGCAAAACCGGTGATTCTGGTTCCTTCGCCCAATGTGGCAGAAGACCATCAAACCAAGAATGCGATGGCTTTGGTCAACAAAAATGCAGCGATCATGATTTCTGATAAAGATGCGGAAACTCAACTGATCAATACTGCTTTGAAATTAATTCATGACAAAGAAAAGCTAAAAGAACTCAGTAATAATATCCTGAAATTGGCTTTGCCGGATGCGGCTAATAGGATTGTGGATGAGATGGAGAAGATATTGGAACAAAATTGATATAAAATTCGATGAGTCAGAAAAACAATAAACTTGATCCGCGAAAATACATGGAACTTGCTATACAAGAAATGTATAAATCCATATCGGAACATTCGGACAGAAATGATCCTAAGGTGGGAGCTGTCTTAGTTTCTCAAAATGGAGAATTATTAGGAACTGCTTTTAGAGGAGAATTACGTTTAGGAGATCATGCTGAATTTACTTTAATAGAACGAAAATTTGTAAATGAAGATTTATCCGGGTGTAAAATATTTGCTACTCTTGAGCCTTGTTTTCATAGAAATCCTCCTAAATCCGGTTGTTCAAAAAGAATAGTAAGAGCACGTATCAGTGAAGTTTGGATCGGCATTGAAGATCCTGATCCTAAAGCAGACAGGAAAGGAATTCAATATATGATGGATCATGGGATTAAAGTACATATGTTTGATCGAGATCTGCAACAGGAAATTGAGAAAGCAAATATCCAATTTATAAAAGAAGCAAGACAAAGAGCCAAAATAAAGAAAGATGATGAGGAAAAAGCTCTTACACCCTTTGATAATCCGGAAATAAATGCAAACTTGGAAATGTTTTCCAAAGAAGCACTTAATTTATATTTAGTTAGATCTAAGAGTCAATTGAGTGTTGATTCTAAAGAATTTCAACAAGAGCTTTATCAATTAGGATTACTTGAAAATAAAGATGATGGACTAGTTCCGACTGGATATGGAATTTTGCTTTTTGGTGAAAAACCTAGAAATTTGTATCCGCAAGCGTCTGTAAAGGCAAAGGTTGATTATGGAGATGGAAGTATGGACGTGGAAAGTTTTGACGATTCTTTAGTTTTGATGCCTGAGAAAATAGAAAGTTGGTTGAAGAAAGTATTGCCGGAAAGTATCGATCGAAGTTCTTTTGTTAAAGAAAGAAAAAATATCTATCCTATTGAGGTTATCAGGGAAGCAGTTATTAACGCAATTGTTCATCGTGATTATACTAAATCAGAAGCGAAAATTCAATTAAACATAACTCCTGAAAAAATAGAAATAAGTAGTCCGGGATTGCCGATAGAGCCCATAACTATAAATGATTTGAAAGCATTTAGAGCCCCTTCTCTGAGTAGAAATCCAAAAATTACTTATATCTTTAATGAAATGGAGTATGTGGAAGAAGCCGGAATCGGAATGGACACTTATCGCTCATTAAGAGAAAAATATAATTTACCGTTACCTATTATTACCTACAAAGATCCTTATGTGTCTGTTGTTTTTCCCCGGACTGTGGAAGCCATAAGTAAGATAGGTGATAATGAAATTATGTCAGCACTCAATACTAAAGAATTAGAAGGACTTGATTTTATCCGTCAGAATGGCACTGTAAGTAAAAAAGAATATGCAAATCATTTTGGAATAAATGAGAAGACAGCACAACGACATCTTTCTAAAATGAGAGAATTAGGTATTGTTATTACAAATGGGGAAAATGAAAAATCTCCTAATCTTAGATATTTGATTAATGATAATATTTAACATGGACATAAAGATGGACATTGTGTCCATGTTGAAGATGTAGATGAAAGAAAAAGGAAAGAACATGGACATAAAGATGGACATTGTGTCCATGTTATAAGGTATAAATAGAAGAAAAAATGAATATGAATCTCAACAACATAACCTCCCTCTACTTCATCGGCGCCGGCGGTATCGGCATGAGCGCCCTCATCCGTTATTTCCTTTCCAAAGGGAAACGGGTTGGCGGATACGACCGCACAGAATCTCAATTAACCCGTGAATTGAACAATGAAGGTGCAGAAATTCATTATGAAGACAATATCTATTTAATCCCGGAAATCTATAAAAATAAAGAAGAAACATTGGTAGTCTTCACTCCGGCTGTTCCCAATGACCATTCCGAATTAACTTTTTTCCGTGAGAATAATTTCGAAATCCTTAAACGTGCACAATTACTGGGCGAAATTACTAAAACCAATCGCGGACTTTGCGTGGCCGGAACTCACGGAAAAACAACAACTTCTTCGATGTTGGCTCATTTGTTAAAACAATCGCATGTGGATTGCAACGCATTTCTGGGTGGCATCCTGAAAAACTATGATAACAATCTTTTATTATCCGGTAAAAGCGATTTAACTGTCATAGAAGCCGATGAGTATGACCGCTCTTTTCATTGGCTGTCACCTTATATGGCTATCATCACTTCGGCAGATCCCGATCATTTGGACATATATAAAACCGAAGAAGCCTATCGTGAAAGTTTCGAACACTTCACATCCCTCATTCGCGAAGGTGGTGTTTTATTGATGAAACAAGGAATCAACATCACTCCTCAACTAAAACAAAAAGTAAAATTATATACCTATTCCGGTGTAACCAACCCCCTTCCTTTTGGGGAAGACCGGGGTAGGGTGTTTTTCCCCGAAAACATTCGCATCGCCAACGGCGAAATCCATTTCGATTTCATCACTCCAACCGAAAAAATTGAGAATGTCCAACTTGGTGTTCCCGTAAAAATCAATATAGAAAATGCTGTTGCTGCTATGGCTATTGCCTGGCTAAATGGAGTTACTGCCGAAGAGTTAAAAGCAGGGATAGCCTCATTTCTAGGCCCCAAGCGTCGGTTTGATTTTCATTTAAAAACAGATAAAATTGTTTTGATCGATGATTATGCCCATCATCCGGAAGAATTGAAAGCGAGCATATCTTCAGTCAAAGAACTGTATCCCGACCGGAAATTAACAACTATTTTTCAGCCGCATTTATATTCCCGGACAAATGATTTTTACAAAGAATTTGCAGAAGCATTGTCTTTGTCGGACGAAGTCATTTTGCTCGATATTTATCCTGCCCGCGAAAAACCGATTCCCGGAGTGACATCCCAATTGATTTTAGATCATGTAAATATTATGAAAAAAAGTATTTGTAATAAAAACGATTTGGTTCACCATATGGAAAACAATCATTATGATGTTGTTTTGATGGCCGGAGCCGGTGATATCGAACTACTGCTTTCACTCGTAAAAGAAATGTTGCAAAGAAAATGCTAAAAAAAATACTAATCATATTATTTGTATTCCTGTTGATCGGTTACATTTTGTTTCACATAATGTATCTGCATAGGAAAAATAATGAAGGGGAAAAAGTATGTTCCGGAATTCAGGTAGCTGTACTTGATACCCTTGACCGGCATTTTGTTGACTCGAAAGATATTACTCAGATATTGAAAAGTGCAGGAATAAATCCTGTCGGGAAAAAATATAAAGACATAAATTCCGATTTAATAGAAAAAAAATTAGAAGAAAATAAACTGATCAAAAATGCCGAAGCCTATAAAACTACATCGGGAATCCTGAAAATAGAAGTCTATCAAAAAATCCCGTTGATGAGGATTTTCAGTACCAACGGAAATTATTTTATCGACAACGAAGGAGGGTTTATGCCCAATGTGGGAGGGATCTCCGCATACCTGCCGGTAGCATCGGGAATGATAGAAAAAGATTTTGCAATGAAAGAGTTATACAAATTTGCATTATTTTTGCAGAAAAATAAATTCTGGGATGCGCAAATTGAACAAATTTATGTTTACCCCAATAAAGAAATAGAATTGATTCCACGAGTAGGCGACCATCGTATCTTGTTAGGACGCATGGATAATTTCGAGGAAAAACTGAACAATTTGAAATTGTTATATGAAAAAGGACTTGGCGAAACCGGATGGAATCGCTATGCTGTGATTAATCTCAAATATAAAAATCAGATAGTATGTACGAAGAAATGAAGATATGGAACAACCAACATACATTGCCGCAATAGACTTAGGTACGTCGAAAATCCAACTCATGGTCGGAAAGAAAAATGAGCGGGGAGAAATCACCATCGTTGCTTCCGAACAAGAAGATGCGGATGTTTGTATTCGCAGAGGATGTATTTACAATGTTGAACGGACATCAACAAAAGTCCTCAATCTCATGCGATCTGTCAATAAACAGAAAGATCCTGTTATTGAGAAGGTCTATGTAGGTTTGGGAGGACAATCTCTCAGACTAGTCGAACATTCTATGATCAGAGACTTGGACCAGGATACCGTCATCACACATTCGTTGATACAATCTCTTACGGATGAATGTAGAATGTTCAGACCCGATTTTGCCGAAATATTGGAAATCGTTTATCCCGAATATTATCTGGACGGAAAATATGAACAAAATCCGATCGGGATCCAATGCTCTAAGATTGAGGTGAAATTTAAAATCATTGTTGGGCGTCCTTCTCTTAAAAGAACACTCACAAGATGCATTTCTGAAAGATCACGCCTGACAATTGCCGGATATATCATATCACCTTTGGCAACAGCAGAAGCTGTCCTTACCAATCGTGAAAAAGATTTAGGTTGTGCATTGGTTGAATTCGGAGCAGGAGTAACCTATGTTTCCATCTATAAAAACAAAGTACTGAAATATCTTGTTACCATACCCTTGGGCGGAAGTACAATCACAAAAGATATTTGCGGACTGAATGTTACGGAAAAAGAAGCCGAACAACTGAAAATAAAATATGGAAGCGCCATTTTGGACATCGATCCCAAAGATCAGGAAGAAGCGGATAAAACAGCCGAAGATTTATTAGTATCACAGAAAATAGATCTTTATCAACTGAACAATATCATCGAAGCCCGTGTTGATGAAATTCTGGCCAATGTAATCAATCAGGTCGAACTTTCCGGATTTTCCAAACAATTGGGAGCCGGGATCATTATAACCGGAGGCGGAGTCGAATTGAAAAATCTTTTCAAATCCATCATGCAAAAAACAGGATCGGAAATCAGGATAGCATCTCTGCACGAAGGTACAAACGCCCAAATCATTGGAATGTTGGCGCTTGGCACAGAAAACTGTGCAGCTAAACCTGTTGTTATCGAAAAAGCAAAGCCGGAACCTCAACAGGAAAACCTTTTTGCCGAAGAAGAAATCGAAGAAGTGCAGCCTCCTGTCCGGCAACCGGAAACACGTAAAGAAAAGAAACAAAGTTCCGGACTTTTCGGTGGCTTAAAGAGAAAATTTGATGGCTTCTCCAAATCATTATTTGAGGAAGAAGACGAAGAATGATAATTCCTAATTCAAAAGAATATGGACGATAGTATTTTAAGTTTCGATTACCCAACCTCAACCCCATCCATCATCAAAGTTATCGGAGTTGGAGGTGGTGGAGGAAACGCTGTTACCCACATGTTTCGTGAGGGAATACATGACGTGACTTTTGTCCTGTGCAATACAGATAATCAGGCATTGCTGAAAAGCGAAGTGCCTACCAAACTGCAATTGGGGAAACGGATAACAGAAGGCCTGGGAGCAGGAAACAAACCCGAAAAAGCCAGACTTGCAGCAGAAGAAAGCGCAAAAGATATCCAGAAACTACTGGACGACGGAACCAAAATGGTCTTCATCACCGCCGGAATGGGAGGTGGAACCGGAACCGGAGCCGCACCAGTTATCGCCAAGATAGCAAAGGATATGGACATCCTCACTGTGGGAATTGTCACCATCCCTTTTTTATTTGAAGGCGAAAGAAAAATCTTGCAAGCGCTCAACGGTGTTGAAGAAATCAGTAGGAATGTAGATGCCCTTCTGGTGATCAACAACGAACGACTGAGAGAAATCTATCAGGATCTTACAGTCCTGAACGCTTTCGGTAAAGCCGATGACACGCTAACTATCGCAGCTAAGAGCATCGCCGAAATCATCACATTGCCGGGCCATGTCAATCTCGACTTCGCAGATGTGCATACCATCCTGAAAAATGGAGGCGTTGCCATCATGAGTAGCGGATTGGGAAGAGGTGAAAACCGTGTGGCTAAAGCCATTGAAGAAGCTTTGAATTCTCCGTTGTTAAACAATAACGATATTTTCAGTGCAAAGAAAATCCTGTTGAATATCTCATTCAGCCAGTCAACCCCATTGATGATGGAAGAAATGAATGAAGTCAATGATTTCATGGCGAAATTCGACAAAGACATCGAAGTGATCTGGGGAACTGCAGTGAACGACGATTTGGCTGATAATGCAAAAATGACCATATTAGCCACCGGATTCGGTGTCAGCAGCATTCCGATGATGGATAAAAAAGGCCATTTCGATAGGGAAACCGAATACAGGAAACAACTCGAATCGGATGCTCTGAAAGAAGAAAAAGCAATGCAGGATGCTATCCTGATCAAGAAATATTATAAAGAAAAAGTTCCGGGAACCGGTAAAATCACCCGTCCGAAGCCCCATATTTTTACAATGGAACAATTAGACGAAGACAACCTGATTGAATTGATTGTAAATAATCCGGCATACAACCGGGATCCGAAAATTGTGGCTCGTCTTTTAAGTGATAGAATAAAAAAATCGGGAGAAGATACTTTCAGAAATAAAAATAAAGAAAAAGAATCTTCTGAACCTGGAATAATTACTTTTTAATGGTGAATAGTGAATAAATGACAGTTGAATTGTTCACTATTCACTTTATAAAAAAACTATATGAAATTTCTTGAACGCGCATTTGATCAACAGAATCAATTTTGGAAGTACTTACTAACTTTTTTGGGATCCTTTTTTGGAGGCCAGATAATAGGTTGCATTCCATTATTCTTTATTTTAATTGTTAAAGTTGCCTCAAGCAATGGAGATATTGCTTTAAATCCCGATAATATGATGGATTTCACGGGGTTGGGAATCTCTAAAAACTGGAGTTTGTTTTTAATGATGCTTGCTCCGGCTTGTTGCCTGTTATTATTAATTCTTCTGGTCAAAGCTTTTCATAAAAGAACGTTTTCTGAAACCGTCAACGGAACAAAAAAAATACGGACTAATCGTTGTTTGATGGGAGCATTGGTATGGGGAATATTGATGGTTATATATTTAGTGGCAGATCATATAATCAATCCGGGAAATTATAACCTGCAATTCAACCTGACAAAATTTATTCCTTTACTTTTTATATCCATCATTTTGATTCCCTTGCAAACAACTTTTGAGGAATTATTATTCAGGGGATATCTGGCTCAGGGAGTTGCTGTCTGGACAAAAAATCGGTGGTTAGCTATTCTTATTCCCGGTTTCATATTCGGATTAATCCACAGTTTCAATCCGGAAGTGAAAGAATTTGGTTTCTGGGCTACAATGCCTCAATATATTTTCTTCGGACTCCTTTTCGGATTTGTTGCAGTATTAGATGATGGCATTGAACTGTCCATGGGCATGCATGCCGTAAATAATGTTTTCCTGTCTTTATTTATAACAAGTAAATCCTCTGTACTTCAGACAGATGCAGTATTTGAGCAGATTAACATTAATCCGTCCAAAGAAACCTTGGTTTTGGTAATAATGGGAATTATTGCTGTAATCTATTTTGCCTGGAAATACAAATGGAATTTAGGCATCTTAAACACAAAAATCGAAAAGCAAATAGAGGAAAATATATAATCTGAAATCCATCGTCCATTGAAAAATTATCACTTTTTATTTGTAATTTCAAAAATAATGTTTTCCTTTGTGCCATATTTATAACAAAAGAGATGAAAAGTATAGTTTTAACTAATAATTGGTGGTGGTTGTATCGATCTTAGCAAGGTGGATGCTCCATTCGTATGTTTTTAGTTGAACATAAAATATAGAACCGTAGGAATCCACTTCCTGCGGTTTTTTATTTTTACGGAATCCAATCTTTTAAAAATAAGTTTAACATCAAAAATAAAATGATTATGAGTACTAGAACAAAAAGGTTTATCCTGCCCGAAAACGAGATTCCCGCTACATGGTATAATATTGTGGCCGATATGAAAAACAAGCCGATGCCAATGCTGAATCCGGGGACCAAACAACCATTGAAAGCCGAAGATTTGTATCCTCTTTTTGCAGAAGAACTGGCACGCCAGGAATTGAATCAAACCGACAGATTCATTGAAATACCGGAAGAAGTAAGGGAACTTTATAAAAATTATCGTTCTACTCCGCTTGTTCGTGCTTATGGCTTGGAAAAAGCGCTGGATACTCCGGCTCATATTTATTTCAAGAATGAAAGTGTCAGTCCGGTTGGTTCACATAAACTGAATTCAGCTTTGGCACAGGCATATTATTGTAAAAAAGAAGGAGTTACCAATATTACTACAGAAACCGGAGCCGGTCAATGGGGAGCTGCTTTGTCTTATGCAGCTAAAGCTTTTGGGTTGGAACTGGCAGTTTACATGGTAAAGATTAGTTATGAACAAAAACCTTATCGTCGCTCCATCATGCAGACATTTGGTGCTCAGGTAATAGCTTCGCCTTCAATGTCAACAAAAGCAGGTCGCAGGATTCTGACCGATCATCCCAATTATCAGGGAAGTTTGGGTACAGCAATTTCCGAAGCTGTTGAGTTAGCGATGCAAACACCGAATTGCAAATACACTTTGGGAAGTGTTTTGAATCATGTTGCTTTACATCAAACAATTATAGGTTTAGAAGCTGAAAAACAAATGGAAATGGCCGGAGAATATCCGGATGTTGTAGTAGCTTGTTTTGGTGGAGGTTCTAATTTTGCCGGAATCTCATTCCCTTTCCTTCGTCATAAAATATCAGGAGAAAAAAATACACGTTTTGTTGCGGCAGAGCCGGCCTCTTGTCCCAAACTCACCCGTGGTGTGTTTGAATATGACTTTGGAGATGAAGCAGGTTATACACCTCTTTTGCCGATGTTTACATTAGGGCATAATTTTTCACCTGCTCATATTCATGCCGGAGGCTTGCGCTATCACGGAGCCGGGACAATTGTCAGTCAATTATTGAGAGATAATTACATAGAAGCAGTAGATATCAAACAATTGGATTCATTCAAAGCCGGAATTTTATTTTCTCAGACAGAGGGAATTATCCCTGCACCGGAGTCTTGCCATGCTATTGCAGCGACCATTAACGAAGCATTGAAAGCAAAGGAAGAAGGCAAACAAAAAACCATCCTGTTCAACTTGTCCGGTCATGGACTAATCGATATGACTGCTTACGATGCTTATTTATCCGATGATTTGACTAATTATGAATTGAAAGAAGAGGTCATTCAACAGAATATAAATCAGTTGGAGAAGATAGCACGATGAAAGTAAAAAATTAAAAGTGAAAAGTGAAGAATTAATGTTGTATATTTTCACTTCTCACTTTTAATTTTTCACTTACAAAGCGTCCACAAGCTCCCGTTGCTTCCGGATATATGTTTTCCGTTGCATTTCTCCGCTTTTGGAAATCAATGTGGAATGACGTATCAACGATTGAACCCATTTTAAATGATCTTGAAATGCGTTGGCATCCAAGGTAGTAATGTAATTAACATCAAATATATTGATGGAACAAGCCTGAAAGTTTGTACTTTTAATACATGCATAACATGCGTCTAAATTGATAGGCGACAGATAGATAGATACTTTTTCCCCATTCTTGAAATTCCCGGTAATGGTAAGTTCTTCTATCTCATCAATTATTAAATGCAATTCTTTTTTTATCAGTAATAGCTCATAGGGATCCACCAGACGTATATTTTTGAAATAATCGACATCATTGATAAAATAACTGAAAATATTACTATCCCATATAAAATAAGTTTTTACTTTTTCAGCTTCTTTCAGGCATTCTTTTTGGAGAGTCATAACCTCTTTAGGTAAAACAAAATCCGATAAAGAGTGGTATGGGCAATTTTCGGCAGTTTGATAGATCAGTTTGAACAAGCGGAAACGAGTGAGTTGTTCATGTTTTAAGGAAAATGAAGTGGGCAACATATTGCCTGCATTGTAATTAACAGCCGAGGGATCAGTATTAATTTGTTTGAAAGCCGTCAATATCCCACCTATAATTTTACAATATTCTTTTATAGAGTTTTTACTGAGGGATACTGTGTTGAATCTGGAATGATTAAATACATCATTCAAAACCAGACTATCAAGAGAGATGTTTAGTGAAGAAGCAATTTTAATCGCTTCTTCCAGCGTAAAAGAAATTTCTCCTCTAAGCCGTCTGTATCCAGCTTCTTTACTCATAGGTATAATATCCGTTAACAAATCAACGGAGTTTATATCTGAAGGCGTTTTTTGTTTAATAAGCGAAATAAACTTGTTATGAATTGTATTCATGTTTATAGGGAGTTTTTTCTTCAGAATATTTTTGCGAAAGTACAAAAAATAGAGAGATTGTTATCAAAATTTACTTCTTTCGGAAAATTATATAGGTTTTTAACGATTTTAGACAAAAAAAGAATCTTTTTTTTCTTCAAAATGACAAGGATTATAAATGGCAATATAATACTTTTACCATATATTTTTAAGTAAAAAACCTTGATAATTGCTGGATTATGAAAATAGCAATAAAATATTTAATAAAAATTTTTCAACAAGAAGAGCCACATAGTCTGTATGAAAATAAAATGGAACTGAAGGGGGTAATTGATTGTGAAAAAACAGTTCTTTACCCAGAAGTGGGGAACTATGTAAAAGGTTTACGTTTTAATCAAGCGCTTGATTTTGAATTTTTTAAACCATCTGACAATCTCATTATTCTTATTATGAACAATAAATCCGATATTGTTTATAAAGAAGTAACCAACACTTGTGAAACCTTCCATGTAATTATTGAAACAGGCAACTGGCCTACGGGTTCGTATCTTATTTCAATGAGTAGCATGGAAGGAATTTCTGTTTTCGGAGTTTTTGAAATAACGTAAGAAATGGTTTGAATTTTTTACTTTCAATTACTTATAAACCGGTCCATAATTTGTACAAGCCCTATAATCAGAACCTTCCATATCAGATCCGAAAGCGTTCCAGGCTGAGGGTCTGAATACCTTATCTTCTTCCACGTTGTGCATGCAAACCGGTATTCTTAAAGTAGATGCCAGTGTAATCAGATCGGCGCCAATGTGTCCGTAACTGATTGCACCATGATTGGCTCCCCAATAATTCATTACGGAATAGATATCTTTGAAACGGCCTTGTCCGGTTACTCTCGGAACAAAGAATGTCGATGGCCATGTTTTATCCGTCCGTTTGTCGATGGTATTGAATACATGTTCCGGGAATGTAGCTGTCCAACCTTCTGCAATTTGCAATACAGGGCCCAGGCCTTTTACCAGATTTATTCTTGACATGGTGATAGGCATTCCTGCTTCGGACAGGAATTTGGATGAATAACCGCCTCCTCTGAAATATTCCAGAGATGCCGGGTGCCAACGGGTATTTTTCAGCATCTTTTCAACTTCTGCTTCCGTGATTTCCCAGAAAGGTTTCATAGCCGGTGGTCCGTCTTTGGTTTGTTGTCCTGTTCCGTCTAGAGTACAAGAGCCGGAGTTGATCAGGTGAATGGCTCCTTCGGCTAAAATACCTTCGGGTTTCCATCCGCTTACCCGTTCGATAGCTTCCGGACTCCAGTAAGTACGAACATCTGCAAATATCTGTGATGTGTTGGTCAATAGATTTCCGAACAGCATGCTGATTGCATTCAGGTAATCATTTTCTGTTGCGAATGTAAACGGAGCCCTGATACCGTTCCAGTCAAAAGAAGAATTGAGAATGGCTTCGGAAAAATCGCCGTTAGGCATGAAATCTGTCCATTGGCGTTGTCCCTGGAATCCTCCGGCAATAGCATTATGTCCCATTGCTTCTTCTTCAAATCCTGCTTTGAGTTTATTGTTTCCGATCATCAGATCTCTCATGATCATGGTCATTTTAACAACAAATTCCCAGTCTTTGTCTTTTTGCTCACGACTTCTTTTTAATCTTTCAGGATTATAGTCTTCGCCTTCATTGGGAATACATTTGGCTTTTGTCCACGCCAGAGCCTTTTGATATTCATCTTTGTCATAGATTTCTTCTTTAACACGGCGTATAATTTCCGAACAATCAACATATTCAGTACGCATTCCAAGATATTCCTGAAGAAAATCCGCATTCACGATAGAGCCTGCAATTCCCATCGAAACGGTTCCGATGGCTAAATATGATTTTCCTTTCATCAAAGCAACGGATAATCCGGCACGGGCAAAACGTAATAATTTTTCCCTGACGTCTTCGGGAATATTTGTGTCGCCGATATCTTGTACGTTTCTGCCATAAATACCGAAAGTCGGCAATCCTTTTTGTGAATGAGCGGCTAAAGCGGCAGCCAGATAAACGGCTCCGGGACGTTCGGTTCCGTTGAATCCCCAAATAGCTTTAGGAATCAATGGATTCATGTCGATAGTTTCAGAACCGTAGCACCAACATGGAGTGACGGAAAGAGACAGTCCGACATTTTCTTTTTCAAATTTTTCGGCGCAATCGGCCGCTTCTTTTATGCCTCCGATGCATGTATCCGAGATGACACATTGAACCGGTGATCCATCAGGATAATGTAAAGTTGAAGTGTATAATTCAGCTACACTTTTAGCCATATTCATAGTAGTTTCTTCCAGAGATTCGCGAATACCGCCTCTTCTTCCATCGATAACAGGACGAATGCCTATTTTGGGATAATTTTTGTTTGACATAACTTTATATTTTTTGAATTAAGACATTTCAAATTGTGAACTAAACACAAAGATTCATATGGATTTTAAAATTCACTATGTAACTCCGCCGGAATCTCAACCAACAACGGATCAGCAATTTCTTTTTTAATCTGTTTGATTAAAATTTCGACCGCCGTTTCACCCATCTCCATAACAGGTTGTTGAATATAGGGAATGGGAATTTGCATAAAATCGAAAACCTCGCTTTTGTCGAAACAAACAACTCTTATTTCATCCGGAATTTTTATCTGTTTATTAATCAAACATTTAATCCCCGACAAGGAAATGGCGCCCGCTGCAAAGAAAATACCATCTATTTTATTTCCCAAAGAAAAAAGATCAGTAACGGCTGATTCAACATCTTGATCAACAGCTAAATGATTGATCTCTTTTATCAATTGAGGATTAAATAAACCTGCATCTTTCAATGTGTCCAAATAACCGCGCTTGCGCTCTTTCATGTGTCCCAGTTGATTGTTGTACAGCATAAAAGCTATATTTTTGCAACCTTGATCAATCAGATAATTCGTTGCTCCTTTGCTGGCCAGATAATTATTGACTGTTACATGACTGACATTAATGCCGGAAAAATAACGATCTATCAGTACTACAGGAATTTTTCTTTTTAATAAATCGTTGATTTGTTCGTTTCCTGATTCTGTGGGAACAATAATAAATCCGTCTACCTGCCTGTTTTTCAAGATATTGACCATGTTTTCCATTTTCAGATCGCTTTCATTAGTATTTGCGATAATAACACTGTATCCATATTTTTCAGCATATTCCTGAATATGAAATGACATATTTGCAAAAAACGGATTGGAAATATCTGCCACAATCAAACCGATAATGTTGGATTTCCCCATCCGGAGACTTCTGGCTAAGGTATTGGGCTCATAATTCATTTCTTTGGCTTTCTTTCTTATTTTGTCGGCCAATTTTTTGCTAACCCGTCCCTCTTTTTCTTTTCCATTGAGAACCAATGAAACAGAAGTTGTGGAAATACCCAATTCTTGAGCAATATCTTTGATGGAAATGTGAGACATGAGTACTTGTAATATTTTTGCAAATATATTGATTAAACGTTTTAGCAATGAATTTTTTTATATGTTTTATAACATAATTGGAAAATTAAAAATGGTGTTTGTGTATGCTTGAGCGTCTTTTATTTAATGTTGATAGTTTAATGTTGAAAATCAACAAATTAAAAATTAAATCTTAAACTAATTATCATTTAGTACTAATAAATAAAAATAAACAAGATTTCCATTCAGGAATTTTTAAAATAAATATTGAATTAAAATATTAATAATCAATATTTTATTTGTAAAAAAATAACTTATGAAGTAGAATAATTGTAGTGTTAAACTCATTTTCTTTTTCATGAAGTAATAAGATAGCAGTCATTTATTTTTTATCGGGTAACACTCACATTACATTTGCTATAAATTAAAACCACAATAAAATACCATGAACAGATTTTTTAACATTTTACTTTGCCTTTTATTTGTTGTTTATATCGACATTTTTGCTCAAAAGCAGAAAAAGGTACTAATCATTGGCATCGATGGCTTAATACAAACAGCTATCACATCCGAAAATTCTCCGCATTTGAAAAATCTGATGGACAATTCCCTCAGTTATACTAATGCACTGGCAGATGTTCCTACATGGAGTGCAACCGGTTGGTCGGGAATTTTAACCGGAGTCTCTGTAAATAAACATAATGTAACGGGAAATGACTTTGCCAACAATAAGCTAGACCAATATCCGAGTTTTTTCAAATATTTGTCGGCTGAGGTTCCTACTTTTCGTACCGCTTCATTTGTAACGTGGACGGAAATTAATAACTACATTAATTTGCCTGCTTATCTGACAAAATCTTTCTCATCTTCAGGTTCTTATGAAGAAAAAGACAGATTCACATACGAGAACGTTATCAATGAGCTGTCATACCCCAGCGCCGGATGTATTTTCATTCAATTCGATCAGGTAGATCATTATGGTCACGATTCCGGGTTTTCCACAACCAATCCGGCCTATATAAATTCATTGAAAACAGTCGATGGTTATGTCGGAGAAATATTGGGTGCCATAAAAAGCAGATCCAATTATACTAATGAAGATTGGTTGGTCATTGCCGTGACCGATCATGGAGGAACTACAGCCGGTGCTCATGGAGGTGTTAGTTACGTAGAACGCAATGCATTTATTATTGTAAACAACACTGCGATTACTCCTAAGTTGGTTAACGATCTTCCGGAAGAAACCACGAAAACAATGGATCAAACCATTCAAACCATTGATTTTAATGGAAATGTTTACGGACAAATTCCTGCTTCGGATGATTTGAATTTTGGTACGGATAAAAGTTTTACCATCGAATTCAGGGTTCGTATTACTTCAACCAACAGTGATCCTGTAATCATTGGAAATAAAGATTGGAACAGCGGAGGCAACAGAGGTATTGCTATCGTAAACAATGGAGGAACTCTTCATGTAAATGTTGGCGACGGGAATAGCCCCAGCCAACGCCAGGATATCAAAACTGTTGATCTGAATGACAATTACTGGCACCACATTTCAGTAGTTGTAAACCGTTCTACACAACAAATGACAGTATACGACGCCGGAGTTGAAAAAGGAAGTGCATCAATCAGTCAGGTAGGAAATCTCACAAGCGGCATGAATTTTTGTATTGCTCAGGACGGAACAACCTCCTATAATCCGGATTTCAAAGGAAATATTGCGGAAATCAGGATATTCAAATCTGCACTAAGCCCTGAAGCAATTAAAAACTATGTTGAAAAATCGTTAGACACACAACATCCTGCATACAGCGACTTGATAATATATGCAAAAGGAAATGATGCTTCAGGAAGCGTTTTTGCCGGATCTTTAGGAAAAAGTGACATTCAGATCAAGACCAGAAATTCCCAAACAATTTCATGGACAGAAATAACATCTCCAATCATTCTTGGAAAAACAGAAGATACCAAAGGCGCTCCTCACTTGTATGATATTGCTCCGACCGTATTTTCATTCTTAAATCTGCCAATCTCGAATTATGACTGGGATGGAAAATCCTTAGTAGATTTCCAACAAGAACCTTACACAATCGAACCTAAGGCAAATGATTGTTTACCGGCACCTACAGACCTAGAAGCTGTCATTGATAACTTTGAAAACGGATTCATCAATTTTACCAATTGCCTGAATAGTATGGAAGGTGCCGGTTTTAGTATTGTAGATAATCCGAATTCTAATAGTTTGAATATGAGCAACAAAGTATTGAAAATTACTCGTACTGTTGCAAATACAAACACTTGGGCAGGATTTTGGGCTCCTTTGAATAGCGATGGTTACAATCGTTTCGACACAGATAAATATCAATATGTATCATTTAAAATATTACAGGATCTGTCAGGAGCATCAGCACGTTTCAAATTCGAAAACTCAGACGGAGGAGGTTCTACTAACGAAATATATCCGATATCAGCGCCATCAAAAACAGGAGAATGGGAACTTCTTACATTCGATATGAAGAATAATGGAGCCAAAGGACATTATAAAATAATCAGTATCCAACCGGATGTAGCTGCAAACCGTCCGGTACATAGTGTATACATTGATGATATCATACTTAGCACATCGATTCCTACCTCTATCAGTCAAGGAAAAATGAATGCCAATGATATAAAAGTTCAAATCAATGATCAAGCCGCTTCCATATTTTTCAATTTACCGGAAGCCGGAAAAGCGCAAGTTTCTGTTTTTAACACCACAGGTCAATTGATTGACAGTAAAATACTGAATAATGCTGTAGCGGGAGAAAATCATGTTTCTTCCAGGATTGATTCAAAAGGAGTTTATATTGTTAAAGTCACATCAAACGAAAACAATTTGACGGCAAAATTTATTAAATAATAAGGGGTTGCCTGTCAATTTATTCGACAACTAATTAATTCAATTAAATATGAAAATCTATATTGTAAGTTGCATTTTCCTGTTGATGTCTTCTATAACTGTTTTTGCACAGCAAAAAGCAGTTTCGGGGACAGTAAAAGATGAAACGGGGGAAACTTTACCGGGAGTTACCGTTAAAGTAAAAAATAAAGATACGGGAACTATTACTGATTTCGATGGAAAATATTCTATTACCGTCAATCAGGGAGATATCCTTGAATTTTCTTATATCGGCTTAACTCCTCAAACCGCAGTTGTTGGTACAAGTAATACCATTGATATTACCTTAAGAGAAGATGTAACTGTGTTGACTGAAACAGTTGTTATCGGTTATGGTACAGCTAAGAAACGAGATTTGACCGGTTCGATTACCACTATTAAAGGAGATGATGTAGCCAATAAACCCTCATCAAACCCGATGTCTTTGATACAGGGAAAAGTGGCCGGTGTACAAATCACCAATTCGGGACGTGCCGGTGACGAACCTGACGTTCGCATTCGCGGAACAAACTCTATCAATGGAGCTAAACCATTATATATTGTCGACGGATTATTCAACGACAATATCAACTTCCTAAATCCTGCCGACATAGAATCGATGGAAGTATTGAAAGACCCCTCTTCTCTGGCTATTTTTGGAGTTAGAGGAGCTAACGGTGTCATCATCATTACAACCAAAAGAGCGAAAGAAGGCAAAACTGTAGTAAACATCAATTCTTCTGTCGGAGCAAAACAAGTAGTAAACAAAATTAAACTAACCAATGCTGCCGAATTCAAAGAATTATACAATGAACAGCGGGTGAACGAAGGAGCTACCACCCCATACGATTATTATCTCTGGCAAGCTGATACCGATTGGCAGGACGAAATATTCCAAAACGGATTGGTTACACAAAATAATATCAGTATTTCGGGTGCAAACGAAAAAAGTAAATTCTATATGGGTGTCGGATACATTTATGAAGAAGGTATCATTAATCATGAAAAAATGAATAAAATATCTATCAATGTAAATGACGAATATTCCATCAGTAAAAATTTCAGGGTCGGATTCCAGTTCAACGGATACAAAGAAAACTCAACCGATAACAAAAAGGTAACCGCTGCTCTCCAGGCTGCTCCTATTGCTGCTCCATATAATGAAGAATATCAGTTATACAGTGTTTTACCTGATTTCCAGAATGCCCAGATAGGCAATCCGATGTTCGACATCGAGCTAAGAGCCAACAAAACCCTTCCGGTAAAATACCGGGCTGTCGGGAATGTTTATGGAGAATTGGATTTCCTCAAACACTTCAACTTCCGGGTTGCATTTTCTGCCGACTATGGATTCAATCAACAGCAACAATACACTCCGATCACAATGGCATACAATCCTTATATTGTAGATGCAGCACCTATTGATACCATTTCCAGAACAACTTCGGTTTCTCAATATCAAAATATCTATACAAAAATCCAACAGGACTATTTATTGACTTACAAGCAACAAATCAAAGATCACGGAATTACAGTCACTGCCGGATTTACTACAAACTATAATTCCTATTCTCAAATATCAGGTAGCCGTCAACAAGGCGACGGACTCCCGTTCCCTGATGATGAAAGGAATTGGTATTTAAGTTGGGGTGATAAAAAAACACAAACAAACGACAGTGAACAATGGGACAGAGCTACTGTTTCTTTCCTGACAAGAGCATTATATAACTATAAAAACAAATACTTGTTCAATGCTTCTTACAGACGGGATGGCTCTTCCGCATTCACCAACACAAACAATGAATGGCAGGATTTTGGAGCAGTGGGTGCCGGATGGATTGTAACTGAAGAGGATTTCATGCGCAATCAAAATATCCTTGATTATTTGAAAATCAAAGCCTCTTGGGGTATTTTAGGAAATCAGGCAACCGGGACCTCTCAATTTGACATGTATCCTTCTTATCCTCAAATTGATATGGGTAGTGCAGCGATATTTGGAGGAAATGTTGTTCCTGCATATTCCCCTAAGTACATTGCAAGTCCGGATTTAAGATGGGAAACTGTGCATGCCTGGGAAGCAGGATTCGAAACCAATCTGCTTCATAACAAACTGCACTTTGAAGCTGTCTATTACAATAAGTTAACAAAAGACATGTTAAGTACGGTTCCCGGACAAGTTGGTTCTGTACCGGGATTAGCAAACGTAGGTGAAATTGCCAATAAAGGACTTGAATTAGCTGCCTCCTGGAACAGCACTATCGGAAAAGACTGGACATACGGCATCAGTGGGAACTTAACAACAATAGATAATGAAGTTAAAAAATTAGGCGATATCGGATATGAAATTATTTCCGGTCCTTCCCGTGTAACAGTAGGATACCCCATTGGATATTTCTATGGTTACAAATCCGAAGGAATCTACCAAACCAAAGCGGAGATTAACCAATCGCCTGTCAGCAAACTTGGCGCTGTTGAACCCGGAGATATCAAATTTGCAGACACAGATGGTGACAATACAATTACAGTAAACGACCGCACCATGATCGGTAACCCAACACCCGATTTCACATATGGAGGTTCTGTTTCGATAGGATACAAAAATGTAGATTTAATTGTCGACGTAATGGGTGTTTATGGTAATGAGATTTACAAAAGCTGGGACCAACAAAAATACACCAAGGCTAATTATCCCATAGACCGCCTGAACCGTTGGAACGGAGTCGGAACGTCTAACTGGGAACCTATCCTGAGCCAAAAACGAGACAATAACTATTACGATTCCGATTATTATATTGAAGACGGCAGTTTCTTCCGTGTCAGAAATATACAGTTAGGCTATAACCTGGCGCAATCAGCCGTTAAGAAATTACGCCTACAATCGCTTCGTTTATATGTGAATGCACAAAATCCGGTAACTTTTAAAAACAGTACCGGTTACACACCCGAAATCGGAGGAAGCTCCATCAAATTTGGAGTAGACGAGGGTACTTATCCGATTCCTGCTGTTTATACATTTGGTTTCAATCTTAGTTTTTAATTATGTATAAGTAATTAATAGAAATTAAATTGTAATTTACTTTGGTGCAATTCATTGTTAATAAACAAACTATTAATTTCTAATAATTACAACTAATTACGATCAATTACTTATATAAAAATAAACATCATGAAAAATCGTATTATAAATACAAAATACTTACCGGCTTTATTATTTGCACTCGGAACAATGTTCTTGTGCGCTTGTTCCGATTTTCTGGACAGGGAACCGGAAGGCCGACTTACAAATGACGATATTCCCGCAGGTACTCATGAAAATGAAGTCTTTGGTTTATATGCCGCTATGCGTTCCGAAGGAACATGCGGGCTGAAATTTATAGCTGTTCACAGTATTCGCTCTGACGATGCAGATAAAGGTAGCTCCGTAGGAGATGGAACTGATGCCGAATCATTTTTCGACAACTTCAACTACATTACTGACCACTGGTTGTTAAATGGATATTGGACCGACCATTATGCGCTGATTAACCTTTGTAACAATATTATTACTGATATTGAAAATGAAATGGAAACCATGGAAATTTCACAGGGAACAATGATAAACTTGGGCGAAGCCAAATTTTTCCGGGCCTACAGTTATTTCAATTTAGTCAGAGCTTTCGGCGAGATTCCCAAAATTGATTTCGTAATCACAGCAGACAGATCGGGAAATGTCCCAAAATCAAGCGTAAATGATATTTATGCATTGATTGATGATGATTTGAACGAAGCTGCAAGCCTGCTTCCGATTTCTTGGGAGCCTAAATATCTTGGAAGATTAACTTCCGGAGCAGCTAAATCATTACAAGCAAAAACGGCTTTAACACGGGGTAATTGGAGTACAGCTCTCAATAAAGCTCAGGAAGTAATCAATTCAGGGATGTACAATCTGAACACTCCTTACGATGTTATATTTACAGAAAAAGGAGAAAACTGCAGCGAATCCATATTCGAAGTTCAGGCTTATTATACTTTAAGCGAAAATTACAAAACACAATACGCTGAAATACAAGGAGTAAGAGGTTCTGGAACTTGGGACATGGGATGGGGATGGAATACCCCGAACCAATTATTAGCTGATTCCTATGAAGGTGGAGATCCACGCAAAGATGCAACCCTTCTCTATTCCGGAAAAATAAATACACCTTATGGAGAAGCTGTTCCTGCAGCAACAGCAGATGTTCCCCGTGCTTATTGGAATAAAAAAGTATATACCGATCCGGCCATACGCGCAGAAGTCAATTCATATAAAGGATACTGGGTGAATGTTAGGATGATCCGCTATGCCGATGTGGTATTAATGGCTGCCGAAGCAGCTAACGAGTTAGGAAATACAAATGATGCTCTCAATTATCTGGAAATGGTTCGCGCTCGCGCCCGAGGTACTAGTATCTCTATTTTACCTAAAATAACTACTACCAATCAAGTCGAATTGCGCAACGCAATCCGTCACGAAAGAAGGGTAGAATGTGGTATGGAACACGATCGTTTCTTCGATCTCGTTCGCTGGGGTATTGACGTGCAAGTATTGCGTGCGGCAGGTAAGACAAACTACCAGACCAAGCATCGTTTGTTGCCGATTCCACAGGGAGAAATAGACAAGTCGGGAGGAGTATTGATTCAAAATCCGGATTACCAATAAACAAATTAAGAATTAAGAACTAAGAGTGAAGAATTTATTTCATTCAAGTCTTAGTTCTTAACTCTTCACTCTTAATTCAAAAAAATATGAAACTAACAAACAAAATAACAAAATTGGCAGGAGCTTTATTAATAAGTTCTCTTTTCTTTTCCTGCCAGAATTTCGACCGTCCGGAAATGATTATCATCCCCGATCCGGAACCAGCTCCCTACAGTCCGTTGAAAATTTATATCCCTTTTACCGGAAATAGTGTTGCCGACAGTAGCATGTATAAATTCAAAACTGCCGGAACAGGAATCATTTATGTGCCTGGAATAACCGGCATCGGCATGAAAGGTGGTACCGGAAACTATCTTCTGATCGACAAACCTGACGATTTGACCGATATGCCTAATCCGATAGACAGTATCAAAAATATGGATGCATACACCATCTCTATGTGGATGAATCTGAAAACCTCCGAAGTAAATGGAGGTGCCCGTGAATTATTCTGTATTCCTCACACCGGCAAAGGATGGGGTTATTTAGACATCTTTACAGACGGAAGCAATGCCAGCGGCGTATTATTCAAAATCCACATGTTCAACAACCGGACAGGAGCCTTGGTGGATGCCTGGATTGATAATTGCAGACTGGCGGATGCATTGGATAAATGGGTACATCTCGTGTTCAGATACAATGGAGAAACTTCCCAATTCGATGTCTACTTGAATGGAGAGCAAGCTTACACCAAAGCATTGGGTGATTATGGTAAATTGGTATTCGAAGATATGTCTCCGACATTGGTATTGGCAAACTTTCCAAAAAATACAGTTCCGCCGTTAACAACTGATACGGAAAACTGGGGATGGGCGATTCCTTTCAATGGAGAATTAGACCAGTTCCGTTTTTATAATATCGCTCTTAACGACGAAGATATAGAAGATTTATATTTCAATAAACAATAGGAATATACACTCACTAAAAACAGATAGAAGATGAAAAAAAATATATTTAAGATGTTGTTTTTAGCATTGCCACTTTTCGCATTTTTTTCATGTAGCGACGATGATGATTCGGTAGATAAATTCAGCATCACAGAAATACAGATTGATGGAAGTATGGCTACAAGAAACATATACACCGGTGTGGATGCCGGAGCTCCATTTACGTTGAACTTCTCGGATCCGGTTGATGTCAGCACAGTTGCCGGTAATATTGAACTGCTAAATTCAAAAAACTCAAAAGTAGCACTCAGCTTTGTTTATGAAGATGGCGACAAAACGATTATCGTTCAACCAAAGAAAGAACTGAAAATGTTTTCGGATTATCGGCTCAATATATGGCCGGCATTGAAATCAGCCAAAGGAACGATACTCGATTCCGGAAGATCAATTGAGATTGCAACCGCTATCGATTCTACGAATAAGTTCCCTCTCATTTCGGATGACGAGCTATTGACCCTGGTTCAAAAGCAAACATTCAAGTATTTCTGGGAATTCGGACATCCGACATCCGGAATGGCTCGCGAACGCAGCACATCCGGCGATATCGTTACTACCGGAGGTACCGGATTCGGAATAATGGCAATGCTAGTTGCTTCCGAACGAGGATTTGTTACACGCCAGGAAGCTGCTGCTAGGGTTCAGAAAATTGTAACATTCCTGAAAAGTAAATGTACAAACTACCATGGAGCATACGCCCACTGGATTAACGGATCAACCGGAGCGACTATTCCATTTGGTACTCAGGATAATGGAGCTGACTTAGTAGAAACTTCTTTCTTATTCCAAGGATTACTTACGGCAAGACAATACTTCAACGAGGCAGGTAGTGACGAACAAAAACTAAGAAGCGACATCAAACAGCTTTGGGAAGCTCTCGATTGGAATTGGTTTCAAAAAGAAGGAGAAAACGTTCTTTACTGGCACTGGAGTCCTACTTACGGATGGGCGATGAATATGCCTATTCGTGGATGGAGTGAAGGGTTAATGGCATATGTATTGGCAGCATCTTCCCCCACACATTCCATTACAAAAGCAGTTTATGACCAGGGATGGGCCAGAAACGGTAATATGAAAAACGGAGAGTCTTACTATGGCTATATATTGCCGTTAGGTGAACCCTACGGAGGCCCAATGTTCTTCTCGCATTACTCTTTCTTAGGATTGAGGCCCGCCGGATTGAGCGATGCTTATGCCAATTATTGGACTCAGGTAACTCATCATACACTAATCAATAACAGCTATTGTATTGATAATCCTAAACGGTACAATGGTTATAGCAAAGATTGCTGGGGATTGACCGCTTCTGATGGAAATGGAGGCTATAGCGCCCATTCTCCGACAAACGACAAAGGTGTAATTGCTCCTACGGCAGCATTGGCTTCAATGCCTTATACGCCAACAGAATCAATGCGAGCTTTGCATTTCTACTATTACAAAATGGGCGATTTGCTTTGGAAAGAATATGG
Organism: Bacteroidales bacterium; assembly: GCA_031553435.1. Lineage (GTDB taxonomy): Bacteria > Bacteroidota > Bacteroidia > Bacteroidales > Azobacteroidaceae > JAVBLQ01. The sequence continues at coordinate 49,306 of JAVBLQ010000065.1, forward strand.
TTTTGTAGATGCTTTGAATCCTTCTGCCGGTTGGTATGACGATCAATTCTTAGCCATTGATCAAGGTCCTATTATTGTTATGATTGAAAACTACCGCACAGGATTACTTTGGAACCTGTTTATGAGTTGTCCGGAAGTTCAAATGGGTTTAAAAAAATTAGGATTCAGTTATAGTAATTGAAAATAGAAAATAGAAAATGGAGAATTGAGAATGAAAGTTTTGAAATCATTCTTCATTTTCAATTCTCCATTCCAAAAGACATTATCATGAGAATAAAATATGTGTCACTGATCTTCTGTCTCTTCTTAATACTATTGGGTTGTAGTCAAAAAAGAGAAAACGGTAAAAACCAGGAAATGGATCGTTTTATTTCCGAACTGATGAGCCAAATGACCTTGGAAGAAAAACTAGGACAATTAAATCTTCCCGCCGCAGGAGATATCACTACCGGACAAGCTTCCAACAGCGATATCGCCAAAAAGATAAAAGATGGCCAGGTCGGGGGATTATTCAACATCAAAGGAGTTGCCAAAATCCGCGAAGTACAACGTCTGGCTGTTGAAGAAAGTCGCCTGAAAATTCCTCTGATATTCGGAATGGATGTCATACACGGATACGAAACAGTGTTTCCCATCCCATTAGGATTATCTTGTTGCTGGGATATGAAAGCCATAGAACAATCAGCCCGTATTGCAGCTATAGAAGCCAGCGCCAGTGGTATTTGCTGGACATTCAGTCCGATGGTCGATATTTGCCGTGATCCTCGTTGGGGACGCGCTTCCGAAGGAAATGGGGAAGATCCTTTCCTCGGAGGTGAAATCGCCAAAGCAATGGTACATGGTTATCAGGGAACAAATCTAGCCGACAGCACAACAATTTTGGCCTGTGTCAAGCATTTTGCATTATATGGAGCTCCTGAAGCCGGCCGTGATTATAATACAGTGGATATGAGTCGTACTCGCATGTACAACGAATACTTTCCACCTTATAAAGCCGCTGTCGATGCAGGTTGTGGAACCGTAATGGCTTCTTTCAATGAAATCGACGGAGTTCCGGCTACTGCCAATAAATGGCTACTGACAGATGTCTTGCGTGACCAATGGGGATTCAAAGGTTTCGTTGTAAGTGATTACACCGGAGTAAGCGAAATGATCGACCATGGAATAGGTGATTTGCAAACCGTTTCAGCTCGTGCATTAGATGCAGGAACCGATATGGATATGGTTAGCGAAGGATTTATTTCAACACTCAAAAAATCCTTCGAAGAAGGAAAAATCAAAGAATCACAAATCGATGCGGCATGCCGCCGGATATTGGAAGCTAAATACGATTTAGGATTATTTGACGATCCATACAAATACTGTAATGAAAATCGTGAAAAGACAGAAGTATTCACTACTGAAAATCGGAATATTGCAAGAAAAATAGCTGCCGAAAGTTTTGTCTTGTTGAAAAATGACAATCAGGTCTTACCATTGAAAAAACAAGGAACAATTGCTGTCATCGGGCCTCTTGGAGATTCCCGTGAAAATATGCCCGGAACATGGAGTGTTGCCGCTAAATTGGAAAATGCAGTGACTTTGGTGGATGGTCTTAAAACCGTTGCCGGTGATCAGGCTAAAATCGTTTATGCCAAAGGCTGCAACCTGATGTCCGATACCACTTATCAAGCAAGAGCAACCATGTTCGGACGGACGATTGCCAGAGATAATCGTCCCGAAGAAGTAATTATCAATGAGGCATTACAAATAGCCCGAAATGCAAATGTTATAGTTGCCGCTTTAGGTGAATCTTCGGAAATGAGCGGAGAATCCAGTTGCCGCACCGATATCAGAATTCCCGATACACAACAAAATCTTTTGAAAGCATTGTTAAAAACAGGAAAACCGGTTGTATTGGTGTTGTTTACCGGTCGTCCACTCGATCTTTCATGGGAAAACAAGAATATCCCAGCAATTCTGAATGTCTGGTTTGGAGGAAGCGAAGCCGGCGCTGCCATTGCCGATGTACTTTTGGGAGATGTCAACCCAAGTGGAAAATTGACAACAACATTTCCTCAGAATGTGGGACAGATACCGATTTTCTATAATCATAAAAATACAGGTCGTCCACTCGAAGATGGTAAATGGTTTCAGAAATTCAGAAGCAATTATTTGGATGTAGTTAACGAACCACTTTATCCTTTCGGATTCGGACTGAGCTATACCACTTTCAAATACAGTGATATAACATTAAATTCAAACACGATGGATAATAATGGACAAATAAAAGCATCCGTCACAGTTTCAAATACAGGGTCGGTTGCCGGAAGCGAAGTTGTCCAATTGTATATCCGTGATATAATAGGAAGTGTTACGCGTCCCGTAAAAGAACTGAAAGGCTTTGAGAAAATCAGTCTCCAACCGGGAGAAAACAAAACGGTGGAATTCACAATTACACCCGAATTATTGAAATTCTATAATTCTGATCTGAAATTTATTGCCGAACCCGGTGATTTTAATGTCATGATCGGAGGAAATAGTGCGGAAATGAAAACAGCAAAATTTACGCTCAAATGAAACGAACATTCTCTTCCATATTTTTACTGATAAGTCTTCTGCTTTCAGCTTGCGGAAACAATCCTGGTAAATCCGGAAAACTTTCCGACGAACAACTGATAGATCTGGTTGAAAAACAATCTTTCAATTATTTCTGGGAAGGAGCCGAACCAACCAGTGGATTGGCCTGCGAACGCCTCCACTTGAACGGAATATATCCTCAAAATGATCAAACAGTGGTAACCACAGGAGGAAGCGGTTTTGGAGTCATGGCAATCATTGCAGGCATAGATCGAGGATACATTACCCGCCAGCAAGGAGTTGAACGTTTCGAAAAGATACTGGATTTCCTTGAGAGCGCCGATCGCTTTCATGGCGCTTTTCCTCATTGGTGGGAAGGAACCACAGGAAAAGTAAAACCATTCAGTAAATACGATAATGGAGGCGATCTGGTAGAAACAGCTTTTTTGATACAAGGACTTCTATGCGTTCACCAATATTATGTCAATGGAAATGAAAAAGAGAAAGCTATCGCAACACGCATAGATAAACTCTGGAAAGAAGTAGAATGGGACTGGTATCGTAATGGACAAAATGTACTTTACTGGCATTGGAGTCCTAATTATGAGTGGAAAATGAATTTTCCGGTGCATGGCTACAATGAATGTCTTATCATGTATATTCTGGCTGCAGCATCTCCTACACACACCATTCCGGCAGAAGTTTATCACGAAGGCTGGGCTGAAAATGGAAAAATCAAAAACCTGCACACGGCAGAAGGTTATTCCTTACAATTCAACCACCAGGGAGATGCTACCTGCGGAGGCCCTCTTTTTTGGGCTCATTATTCATACCTGGGTTTGGATCCGTGCGGATTAAAAGATCAGTATGGAAATTATTGGGAAGAAAATAAAAATCAAACCCTTATCAACAGAGCCTATTGCATCCGAAACCCCAAAGGATATAAAGGATATGGCGAAAATTGTTGGGGATTGACTTCCAGTTATTCTGTGAAGGGTTATGCAGGACATGCGCCTGCTGAAAAACGGGATCATGGGGTAATTGTTCCGACTGCCGCCCTGTCATCTATTCCATATACACCCGAATATTCCTTACAAGTAATGCGCCATTTATATGAAGATTTAGGTTCCAGAATATGGGGGAAATACGGATTCTATGACGCTTTCAGCGAAACTGCCGATTGGTATCCGAAACAATATCTGGCCATCGATCAGGGAACAATACCCGTGATGATCGAAAATTATCGTTCTCAATTATTGTGGAAACTCTTTATGAGTCATCCCGATGTACAAAACGGATTAAAAAAACTGGGCTTCGAAAGCCCTTATATAATTGAAAATTGAAATGTAAATAGATCACTTTCCATTTTCACTTTAAACTATAATTATTCACTATTAAAATTAAATTAGCATGAAAAAAAGATTTTTACTTTTGATTGGATGTGCAATGGCGCTGTCATTTACTGCTAATGCACAGGAACAACTTATTGATGATTTTGAAGGAGGTGACATCGGTTGGTTTGTAGTCAATGATGCTGCTTTAGATTGGGTTAATAATCCGCATCCTAGTCCGGTAAACAGCAGTGCCAAAGTACTTATGATTACTTGCAGGGTAGATGGAAATCCGGATGCAATATACAATGGTATATCCGGTCCGTTATTAGAGGGATTGGCGATTCCTGTTGGGACAGGAGCCGGGCAATATCGTTATGCTCATATCAAAGTATATTATGATAAATCTCAAGCTCTTGAGCTTTCATTAGAAGCAGGACCCGGAGCTAATTTTGGAAGTTCATGGAAAGATGTTCGTGAAAGCCCAGAAGATAATCTTAATAAATGGACTGATTTAGTTATTGATTGTCAGACTGCTACAGCTGGAAATTATGGAAAAATATTCATTATGCCCGGAAGAATGAATCACGAACCTTGGTACGGAGAGCCAAAAACATCTCAAATATTTTATTTGGACGACGTTCGTTTCTCCAACGATCCGAATCCCTATACCGGTCCTGTAACAAGCATTAATGATGCCAATGCAACAGCCAATACTATTAATGTATCTGTGAATGATGCATCCGCTTCCATTTCATTCAATTTGGAAGAAAATGCTGATGCTCATGTAGCTGTTTACAATGTAGCCGGACAATTGATCTATCAAACTTCTTTGAGCGCCAATGCAGGAATCAACACTGTAGACGCAACTGTGAATAATGCAGGAACATATATTGTAAAAGTAACTGCAGCAGGCAAATCAATGGTGAAGAAATTTGTGAAATAATTCAAGAAGTTGTCTCAAAAGTGAAATTAGCACACAGAATACACAGATTATACGGAAAATTACAATTCTTATTATTTCGACAAATTGCTTATTCTTAAGTGAATACAAAATAAATAATTTGTGTTATTCTGTTTAATTCGTGTATTCTGTGTGCTATTAGTTGACTTTTGAGACAGACTCTTTTTACTTTTGATATTTTAAACTTCACTCAAAAGGATCAGACTTCTTATCCTTTTGAGCCAATTCAGCCAAGTGCAACCAAACCTTTTTTATCTTCTCAAAAGAATTCGTTTCTGATTTCAAATAAGGATAAGAATAAAATGAAATTACAATCAACTGCCATTGTAAATAGCCCTTTGTAGTCATTTTCTTCAGCTCAAGAATGACTACAAAGGGCTATTGCAAAAGGTACCTTTCCGATCATATCTTTGTCAAAGTAAAAATTAAGAATATAAAAATTGATTGCCCGACAGCACTCATACTAACCCTTCAATAAAACATCGGGCAATCAATTCCGAACAATTCTTCATCCCACTTTTTTGTAAAATATTTTTCCGGTGATTTTTCACTGTATTCAACGAAATAAAAAGCTGATCGGCAATCTCTTTATTCTTCATTCCTTTGGCCAATAAATGGATAATCTCAGCTTCCCGCTTACTAAACAAAGGAGTATTAGAGACATTGACGGCATTCGGAAAAACATCTATTTCAATATATTCATTAATCCCATATATGCCGGACAAATATGCTTTCAAACTGTTTGTAGTAGATAAATGACTGATATCCGTATGTATATTTAACACTTTGGCAAAATGTCCGTTTTTATCAGTGGAAAGTATAATTGCCTGGTGTAGAAATAATTTATACGCCCCATTAGCTGTTTTTATCCTCATACAGAAACTCATTTTATACTTCAAAGCATTTGAAGCCCCAAGATTATAGCGAAGATGGTTGATAACCGCATCTTCGGCCTGTGTGGCAAAGTCCAGATCATCCGGATGGATGCGATCGATAATATCTTTTATAGATTGAGGCGTCATTCCCAATATGTTTCCTGCTCCGGACGATACATTTGTTATCCGGTGAGTATGAAAATCTATGATGTAATGATAGCAAGGGCCCAAATAGAATATGGATGACAACAAATCATTCACTTGAATATTTCCGGATATCATTTCCTTTTCAGTGCTGAAATGCGATGTCCTGCTCCAAAGTGTATTTAAAAATTGGTGTTGTTTTATATTCATAAAAATTAAGATTATTTGTAAATAATAATTCATTAGCAATTCTAACAGATTATACTTAAGAATAGTTTATCCCTGAATTATTAAAAATACTGAAAATAATCCGATAAATAAAGACAAAAGGCAAAGGGCAAAAGGTCACTTAATGTGATTCCCTTTGCCTTTTGCCCTTCACCTTTAGCCCAAAAACAGCTTCTTAAAACGTAAGAACCTCTGCTATACTTTGCCCTGTAGTATAATCACTATAATATATTTCTTTAAGGCAAATTTTGAAATAAGCAAAAGGTTTCACCAATCCATTATCTACCATCTCTTTAAATTCAGAATGTCGCTCAAAAAGAACTTTGTTGAATTCCTGAATTTCAGCAGGAGTAGCGTCAGTAACATGACCGTCGATTGTAACGAATCTCGGCATATTATGTATGGAGATACTTACAAGATTGTTATGCTTCAAATTATTTGCCTTGATAGATTCCGGAGAAGTTGCAAAGATAATAGAATCCCCCACCATAATATACTCCATTGTTGAGGCTCTGGGTTTATCTTTGAAAGACGTAGCCAATGCCATTATTGAGTTTTCATTCAAAAACTTAATTATCTTTTCCATTTCCTTTTAGCTTTATTGAATATTAAATAACCTATTATTTCCTTAATCCCATAATATTAGCGCAAAGCTAATGAAAAAGTTTCTAAATCTTAGCGAACCTGCTAAAACAATGTAACTGTTCAGAATATGGCATTAACGTTATAGCCCAAAAAACTTTTTTTTCTCAAAAACGTTTTAACTTATAAAGTTAATCACTTTCTCATATTTAAACAAAATATCATTTACAATTTATTTATGAAAACAACAAGTATCAGACTTAAATTCCGCCCTTCCACCGTCCCTGACCGTGAAGGCACGCTCTTTTTTCAGTTCATCCACAATCGCGAAGTTAAAAGCTTGTCCACTCCTTATAGACTCTTTTTTGAGGAATGGAATCCTAAGTTGGAAAAAGTCAAACTAGGTATCTCTTCACCCTTGCGTGAAGCTTATTTACAGAACCTTTCGGAAGAAATAACCCGCGAATATGGAGCCATTCGTGACAAAATTCAGCGTTTGGAATTCTATAATGATTTCAGTCTGTCGGCATTCGTCGAATCATACCGCACGAATAATAGTTGTTGCATGCTTTCTTCCTTTGCATCTGAAGTGGGACAACCATTTCTGCAAGCCGGACGTATGCGCACCGCCCGTGCCTATCGTGATGCAGCCCGGAACTTTATCCGTTTCAATAATAACAAAGACTTTGCTCTCGAAAGGCTCAATCCTTCCATCATCAAGTCATACGAAAATTATATGCTGAATAAAGGTAATACTCTCAACACCAGTTCTTTTTATATGCGTAATCTTCGCGTGATTCACAAAAATGCTGTTGAACAGAAGTTAATCAAGGATCCTAATGAAGATTTGTTTGCCCACGTCTTTACAGGAGTAACCAAAACAAAAAAACGTGCAGTGAAGAAAGAAGTTTTTGAAGATTTGATCGCCTTGGATTTTGCTGTTTCAGTTTCAATCAACAACAAACAGAAATCAACAGAAAACAATCAAAAAAAAAACGAAATTTTGTCATGGAACTCTCCCGGGATCTCTTTGTCCTGAGCTTTTACATGCGAGGCATTTCTTTTATCGATTTGGCTTACTTGAAAAAGAAAGATGTAAAAAACGAGATCATTTCTTACCAACGACATAAAACGGGACAAACATTGGAGATTGCGTTGACCCCTGAAATGAAAGAAATCATTGACCGTCACTCCAATTTGTGCAAAGATTCGGATTACCTGCTTCCTGTCCTCCACCGGGGTGATAGCTATCAATCCTACAATAATGCTTTAAAGAAACAGAACAATCACTTAAAAATACTTTCCAAAATGATTGGTCTGGATCAGGGATTGACTACCTATGTTACACGTCACTCCTGGGCGACCATTGCCCGGAATCAGGGAATACCTGTTTCACTCATCAGCCAGGGATTGGGACATGAATCGGAAAGGACAACAAAGATTTATCTGGGTTCGTTTGATTACACACCTTTACATACAGCTAATCAAACAATTATCAATCATACAAAAAAAATATCGTAAAAAGGAGACAAAAATGTGAAAAGGAAGAATCTGAGGAAGACTTTCTGTCGCTTTGCTAGAGTCAACCTTAGTTGAAAAGTGACTGAAAATCACGCAACAAATGTAGGGAATAATATTTGATCCTTACAAGAGTCGAACCCACAGGAATTTTATTTTTCACATAATTTAGTTGTTTATTTTTAATTTTTAATATTTATTTACAGTTTAAATTTATCGTTTTTAGCTTTTCCGGGAGATATTTTCTCCTCAAATTCACATTTGAAACCCTACTAATTCAGTGAATTGTAATTAGTTAAATCTTAATAGATAAAATTCCGCTTAAGAAAACTTAAACGGATGGCCATACCTATGATTTAAGGTAAAAGACAAAATATCCTAACTGCCTGCAGCCAGAATGAATTAAAAAACATTCCATCAAAATAGCTGAAAAAATAAATTCCGGTTTCTTTTTCTTGCGATTTTTTCTTGTAAATCGCCAATAAACAACCTGTTATCTAAAATTTTTAAAATTATTTTTTCAACAAACTTCTAAAATCCTTATTAGTAGATAGATTTCCGTCCCTGATCACAAATAAAAGATATCCTGTTTCAACAAATTTATCAAGTTCTGGATATTAAAACAAAAACATGCCCTTCGGAGCGTATTTCCATAGTTTTATTCTATGGCTTACTCTAGCAAAGCGACAGAAAACAAATAAAAACCCCCTAAATGATTAAATAACAGTCTGTAAAACAGATATTTATTATTTTTCATTCAAGGTTTGTTGAACAAAACATTTATTAAACACAAAGACATTATTATTTAAGCCCAGAGCTTCCGGGCATCGGATATTCATAAAATAAACTCCGTGCCTTTGTGCCTTCGTGTTTAAGACAACAACAATAAAAGAATTAACAACTTAAAAAACTCAAGAATATATGAAACGAAAACTTACCATTCTCCTGCTCGGCCTTGCACCTTGCCTGGTCTTCGCCCAGTCTCCCGTCGGGGTCTATGGGCCGGTGAATATCGGCAACGGTGGCAATTTGTTGTCCCAGGGTACGGTCACGGTCAACTCCAATGCTTCGCAAGGAACCGGGGTGATTGTCAATAGCGGGACACTCGGCTTGTCCAAAGGCATCATCTTCAAATCGGATGATTCGAATGATGGACTGCTGGCCAACAAGTCCATTGTCTCAACAACAGGCAGCGCCATATCGGAAATTCAACTGCAAAAGACTTTCACTGACAAGAGGTATTATTATGTCTCTTTCCCGTTCACCGTCAAAATGAATACCATCCAATCCGCTACCGGAGCCATTTTGGTTTACGACAAGGATTATTACATCATGGAATATGATGCTGCCAGCCGCCCTAACACAGGTAAGGCTGATTCATGGAAAGATTTGGTTGTCGATGCCAAGTCCACTTTGGTTCCCGGAAAAGGTTACCTTTTTGCTTTGGATGAAGAAGTGGTTAACCGTGAGGTGATCTTTCCGGCTTCCGATATTACAAATTTGTTTTCAACAGCAACAGCTAATAAAACGATCAATTTGTCTTATTATACCCCAACCATCCAGAATCCATTTACTACAGCTTTAAGTTGGGGTTGGAACTTTACCGGTGGATTGACAACAAGCAATTATACAATGAACCAATCCAACCTGAACTACACTGGTTTCCTGTATTATTACAATAAATCAGTTAAGGATTATGTAGAAATTGCTACCGGTCTGGGGCAATCTACCACTATGCCGCCTTACATTTCTTTCTTTACGCATGAGGCTCAGGCCGGCAATTCGATTGCATACTCTGTAGGTGGAGTAACTACCAGTACTCAGTCTGCTAATCTTCGTTCTGAAGAAGAACCCCAATTCGACATTATCAGCCTTTGGATCAATGGTTCTGAATACAACGACCAGCTCCGCATTGTTACCGGTGACAGCTATCCGGAAAATCTGGATTATCATAAAGATGCTCCCAAACTCTTCTCTCCCGATAAAGAAACTCCGCAACTCTGGAGCATGCTTGAAGGCGATGAACTTTGCATCACAATGCTTCCTAAAAAAGAATACAGGGAAGTCACTTTAGGAGTCAAAACCGGTGAAGATGATAATTACACTATCTCACTTGATGAAGGTTACAATGGTTTTTATCAATCCATCGTCCTCTTTGATAAAGAAACTGGTGAAAGAACAAATCTTCTCACAGATTCTTACACATTCCCATCAACAGAACTCAACACCACTGATCGTTTCACCCTGGAATTGAACCGGATGCCGACTTCAATTGACAATGCTCAAGCTGACAAGGTGATCATCTATGCAAGCAACCATCAATTGTTTGTCAAGAATATCCAGCAAGGAGATAAAATCCAGGTCTTTGATGTAACGGGAAGAATGGTGCTTTCTGCAACTGCGCAAGGCTCTGATTTCACAGGAGAATTGGAAACAATAGGAGCTTTAATTATAAAAGTAACAGGAAATACAAATAAAACAGCTAAGATAATCAATCAATGAAAAAAGTAATTTATATCTTCTTGCTCACAATCACAGCCTGCCTGTTCACCGAACTGCACGCCCAGGGATTGTACAAGAACCAGGAAGAGAACAAGGCCACTTCCACCACAGAATACAGCCCCTCCATTCTCAGGGCTAAACCTGACCTGCCTCCCGGACCGGGAATCGATGAATCGGAGCAGGTTCCGCTTGGCGAAGGACTGCTGTTGCTCGCTGTGCTCGCGGGTTTATCCGCACACAGAATACACGGAAAGAACAGAAAAACACGGAATAATTGAAAATTGAAAATAAAAATCCGTGATGGCCTGTGTAATCCGCGTATTCCGTGTTCCATCACGTAAAACTTAAAACGTATAACATAAAACTTAAAATAAAGATGAAAACAACGAAAATTTTAATTTCAATCTGTGTCGTTTTATTTCTGACGACAATAAAAATGACTGCACAGGTTACAATAGGCAGCCAGAATGCACCCAATGCTTCGGCTGTACTTGATTTACAGACAACAAATAAAGGTTTATTATTGCCAAGAGTGGCACTGACCTCAACTACTGCTGCTACACCTTTGAGCGCACATGTGGCGGGGATGACGGTGTATAATACGGCTACGGCAGGAACAGGAACTACAGCTGTGAGTCCGGGTCAATACTATAATGATGGTTCAAAATGGACACGCATTCAGGAATATACTGAAACCGTTGATCCCACTTATATGGTGTGGTTTAATGGTACAAATCCAAATTCAGCTACAGCATTCGATGATGTACCTTATTATGACCAAAATGGACAAGTCAATACATCATTTGTGAATGACAATACATTGAAAGCCAAAACAAATTATATGTACATTGGTACTGATGGTAGCAATTGGATTTATAATGGATCTGCATATGTAACAAAAGCTAACCCTGTTGCTACAGAATGGTATTTAATGGGAACTACTACAGATGCAGGAAACAATAAAAGTGGAAGTATTTATAGAACAGGTCCCATACAAATTGCTACATCTGCTAATGCCTGGAGCCTTATTGATGTTACTAAAACTGTAAAAAATTCTGGAGTACATACTGGAGTTTTAGCAAAATTAACAGGTGTTCTTGAAAATGGCAAAAGTTATGACCTTAAACATTTCTATGCCAATACAGCTATTGCTGTACCTGGAGGGGCTACAGCAACAGGAACTTATGAAGGACACACCTCTTTGATTTGGAGACATGGACAAGTACCTGGTTACATTAACAATAATGGAACATTTGATAATATAACAGGTGCATATTCTGCTATTGGTCACCATGCTTTAGGTATGACCGGGACTAATACAGGTATCACAAAAGAAGTTATGGGTTTCCATTCTAATATTCTAGCAAATTGGGGAACAATAACCACAGCCTATGATTTTTATGCTAATGATTATGGTATAGCTACAAATGGAGTTGTTACAAATAAATATGGAGTTTTTATTTATGGAGCTACTAAGTTAAATTTTTTCCAAGGAAAAGTAGCTATCGGAAGCAATCCTGGTTCCAATGGAACTAATACAAAATTACATGTTTTTGGAGCAATTACCATTGCTGATGAAACAGTTACAACTAGTAATCCTGTAGCAGGCATGATTCGTTTTAATAATTCTACTAAAAAATTCCAAGGTTACAACGGTACAGCTTGGGTAGATTTTTAATCAAATTCATTTTTGTCAATGCAAAAATTCAAACTGATAATTCTATTTGTTTTTCTGGCAATATATTTTGTCCAAGCTCAACAAATTGCTTTGATTCACAGGGACAGTGTATTATTGACAACACCCCATTATACTGAAAAAATTCAATCAGTAGATAGTGTTCAAAAAGTATATACACAAGAATTGGAATCTTTGCAAAAATCGTTGGAAGGCAAATATGTACAGCTTCTTCAACCATATAGGATCAATCAAAACGAACCTGTTGAAAGCATCAAGCAACGCATGTCGCCTGCAGACACTCTTCGTTTCAATATCTTATTGGATGAAGACAAAGCATTGCAGGTCAAAGCCAAAAGTTATGACAATATGGTTCGTTTTCTATATGAACAGGATGTTCGTCCCATATTGAATAAAGTGGATGCTGTGATTAAAAGTTATTGCGAGAAAAACAAGATTGATATGGTTCTTTATTTGGAGCAGATGCAGCCGGCAATGGCTTATCTGAATCCGAAGAGAAATATAACAAGGGAAATTATTTCTCTCATCAGTAAGAATTGAAACTTCCGTTGTGAAACGGATACAAGGGCACGTCAACGCAGACAATTCCACACCCGCAAAGGTTCTTTTTATTCCTTTTAACACAAACCAGAGTTGCGGAGTGCTTGGGAGAGGCCATTAGGGGGCCGCTCTGCGTTGGAACCCTTTTTTAGAGTGAAGAATTAAGAGTGAAGAGTGAAGAATTTTTGCTTATGTACGACAATTTTTTTTCACTCTTCATTCATTTCTCCTCGTTTCCTTTCAACACCGGAAGCCCGACCTTATATTTCACTGCCAGCACACGAGCCACAATAACGCTGACCGCTGACAATATTTCTGTCACCGGAGTACTCATTCCTCCAATATGGCACAACCAATAAATAACTCCTCCGAAAACACTGGTCAGTGCATAAATTTCTTTTCTGAAAACCAAAGGAAGCTCGTTGATCAATGTATCACGTATAATACTTCCGGCCGAACCCGTTATTGTACCCATAATAATGGCAACCCAGAAAGGAAATCCACATTGCATGGTTTTTTCGATTCCCACAACCGTAAAAAGAGCCAATCCGATCGTATCGAATGTAAAAAAAGTATATTGCAACCTAACCAATATTTTTCTGTAGATAAGAACAACAAACAATGCAAGAGTAGCGCAAACAATATACATCTCGTTGAGCATCCAGAACGGAGTGAGGTTAAGCATCAAATCCCGGATCGTTCCGCCTCCCACCGCTGTCACAAATCCTATTACAAATGCGCCAAACCAGTCGAATTGCTTGGTCGAAGCCAATCGAATCCCAGAAATAGCAAAGGCGAAAGTGCCGGCAAATTCAATTATATCCAGAAAATCCATAAACAATTAAGAATGAAAAATTGAAAATTATTAGATGCAAAGATAATTATTCCAACCTCAATTCTTAATTTTTCATTCTTCATTAATCTGCCAGTTTGTCAGAAATTTATCTGTCATATATCTATGGCATGCCATTTGATATTTAACAGGAAAAGAATATTAACAAATAAAACAATTATAAATTTATGGGAAAAATAATAGGAATTGACTTAGGAACCACCAACTCTTGTGTTTCGGTATTGGAAGGAAACGAGCCCATTGTCATTGCTAACAGTGAAGGAAAACGTACAACTCCATCTATCGTAGCATTTGTAGAAGGCGGAGAACGAAAAATAGGAGATCCGGCCAAAAGACAAGCTGTAACCAATCCTAAAAAAACCATTTTCTCTATCAAGAGATTCATGGGAGAAACTTATGATCAGGTGCAAAAAGAAATTGCCAGAGTTCCATATCAAGTAGTAAAAGGCGATAATAACACTCCACGCATTGATATCGACGGACGCTTATATACACCGCAGGAAATCTCAGCCATGATTCTTCAGAAAATGAAGAAAACTGCTGAAGATTATTTAGGACAGGAAGTTACAGACGCAGTAATCACCGTTCCTGCATATTTTAACGATGCTCAACGTCAGGCAACCAAAGAAGCCGGTGAAATCGCGGGATTGAATGTACGCCGTATTGTCAACGAACCCACTGCCGCGTCATTGGCATACGGTTTGGACAAAGCTCACAAAGACATGAAAATCGCTGTTTTCGACTTAGGTGGAGGAACATTCGATATATCTATTCTTGAACTGGGTGATGGCGTTTTCGAAGTAAAATCAACTAACGGAGATACTCACCTGGGAGGTGACGATTTCGACCACGTAATTATCGACTGGTTGGCCGAAGAATTCTTAAAAGAAGAAGGTTTGGATTTGCGTAAAGATGCAATGGCTTTACAACGTTTGAAAGAAGCTGCCGAAAAAGCTAAAATCGAATTATCAAGTTCTACCAGCACGGAAATTAACCTTCCGTATATCATGCCGGTCAACGGAATGCCTAAACACCTGGTAAAAACATTGACAAGAGCAAAATTCGAACAACTTTCGGATAGTTTAATTCAAGCATGCGTTGCTCCTTGTGAAAAATCTTTGAAAGATGCAGGTTTAACAGCTTCCGACATCGATGAAGTAATTTTGGTTGGAGGTTCAACCCGTATTCCTGCCATACAAGCTGTCGTAGAAAGAATATTCAAGAAAACTCCTTCTAAAGGCGTTAATCCGGATGAAGTTGTTGCTGTAGGCGCTGCCATTCAGGGAGCAGTTCTTACCGGAGAAGTAAAAGATGTATTGTTGCTCGATGTAACCCCTCTTTCATTGGGTATTGAAACAATGGGTAGCGTAATGACCAAATTAATCGAGGCTAATACAACCATTCCGACTAAAAAATCAGAAACGTTTACAACTGCTGCCGATAATCAACCATCAGTAGAAATCCATGTATTACAGGGAGAACGCCCAATGGCGCGTGACAACAAAACCATCGGACGTTTCCATCTGGATGGAATTATGCCTGCTCGTCGTGGTGAACCCCAAATTGAAGTAACATTCGATATCGACGCTAATGGTATCCTGAACGTTTCTGCAAAAGACAAAGCCACCGGAAAACAACAAAGCATCCGCATTGAAGCTTCCAGCGGTCTGAGCGATGCAGACATCAAGCGCATGAAGGACGAAGCTGCCGCCAATGCCGAATCAGACAAACGCGAAAAAGAAAAAATCGACAAACTGAATCATGCAGATAGTCAAATCTTCCAGACAGAAAAACAATTAGCAGAATTGGGAGACAAACTTCCTGCTGATAAAAAGGCTCCTATTGAAGCTGCCCTCAATAAACTAAAAGAAGCTCACAAGGCACAGGATGTTGCAGGTATCGACGCAGCGTCGACCGAATTGAACAATGCATTCCATGCTGCAAGCCAGGAAATGTATAATGCTCAACAACAAGCAGGAGGACCACAACCGGGTCCGGATCAAAGTCAAACCACGGGAGGCAACAAGAGCGATGAAGTTACGGATGTTGATTTTGAGGAAGTGAAGTAACGATCGGTTAAAAACGATTATCAACAATAGAAAACCGCAGTAAACAGCTGATTTACTGCGGTTTTTCTATTTAAAGAATTATTGATGATGATGTTTGGTTATTGATTTTTATCGCACCTTGAAATGCTTATTTGGAGACAAGGTAACCGATATTAAAACGATATGGGATCTCATAATTTTCACTATATTTGCAAAACATGATTTATAATGAATACTCAAATGAATCGAATAAAAGAAATTCTTGACCAAAAAGGCATCAAGCAAACATGGCTAGCTGAGCAATTAGGCAAAAGCTTTAATATGGTCAATGCTTATGCCCAGAACCGCCACCAACCACCAATGGAAGTGCTGTACAAGATTGCGGAGATTTTAGATGTGGAAGTGGCCGATTTGTTGGTTGCAAAAAAGGATTTAAAGAAATAGAGACAAATGGAACAGCAAGTAAATCCTAATTATTCCAAAGCGATTCAGTTAATCAAGGGCGCTATACTCAAAAGCCGTTATCGGGCGGCAGCGTTGGCAAATCGGGAATTGTTATCTCTTTATTATGGAATTGGGAAATATATTTCCGAAAACAGCCGGCATCATTTTTGGGGAACCAATGCTATTGAAACCATTTCGATACAATTGCAACAGGAGTTGCCTGGATTACGAGGTTTTTCGGAAGGAAATCTTCGAAAAATGCGCATATTCTTCGAGGAATGGGAACCTGTTTTTACAAATCGGCAGCCGGTAACTGCCGAAATTGAACCTGCAGATTTTTCCCAAATTCGTCCGTTATCAGCGGACGAAATTCAAACAGATCTTCTCATCACAAATCGTTCGCTACCAGCGAACGATTTACAACAATTTGATTTGCAACAATTTTTATCAATTGGCTTTAACCATCATTATGAAATAATTGCCAAAACGAAATCACCAGAAGAACGAATATTTTATATAGACCATTGTGCCGCTTCATTTTGGAGTAAAGAAACATTGAGACATCATCTCAAAAGTGGCTTATACACAAAACAGGGAAAACTACCCAACAATTTCAAAACAACAATTTCCGATATAGACCTCCAAAGAAAAGCGCTGTTATCATTCAAGGATGAGTATTTATTAGACTATATCAATATAGAATCACCCGATGACGAACCGGACGAACGTGTACTGGAAAACGCGATAGTGAGTAACATCCGGAAATTCATCATGTCGCTTGGAAAAGATTTTTCCTTTATCGGCAATCAACATCGTTTAATTGTTGAGGAACAAGAATATTTCATCGATTTACTCTTTTTCAATCGACAATTGCAATGTTTGGTAGCTATTGAATTAAAGCGTGGCGATTTTAAGCCCGAATACTTGGGCAAAATGAATTTCTACCTTTCAGCCTTAGACGATTTGGTACGCCTTCCACATGAAAACCGTTCCATCGGCATTATCCTTTGTAAATCGCAAAAACAAAATATTGTAGAATACGCTTTTCGCGATATGACAAAGCCGATGGGTGTGGCGACTTACAAGGTTGCCACAGAACTTCCCGATGAGTATAAAGATATTTTGCCCGATGCAGAGCAGTTAAGGAAATTATTATAGTGATAAAGTGACAAAAATAGTCGAAAATGAATAGATTATTAACATACCTCAAAGAAGAAAGGCAGGCGAAGCGCAAAGGTGGTCTGTATCATAAAACGCAGGTAAATCTTGCTTACAATTCAAACAGAATAGAGGGCAGTAAATTGACCGAAGAGCAAACCCGCTATATTTTTGAAACTCGCACTATTGGATTCAAAGATCAAGAAGCCGTGCCTGTCGATGACATTATTGAAGCTTCCAATCACTTTGTGGCATTCGATTATTTGCTTGATACGGTTGATAAACCATTATCAAATGAGATTGTAAAAGAGTTTCACCGCATTTTGAAAACAGGGACTTCTGATGCTACAAAAGAATGGTTCCATGTGGGTGATTGGAAAAAACTACCCAATGAAGTAGGAGGAACAGAAACTTCTTTGCCCAAGGATGTAGAATCCGATATGAACAAACTAAATGATTGGTATAATTCCAATAAAGAAATTTCATTTGAAAACATTGTCGAGTATCACTACCGCTTTGAGAAAATTCATCCTTTTCAGGATGGCAACGGCAGGGTTGGCCGCCTGATATTATTCCGCGAATGTTTGAGGAACAATATTATTCCTTTTATTATCGACGATGACCACAAGCAATTCTATTATCGCGGCTTGAAAGAATTTGCAAGCATAAGAGGTTATTTGCTTGATACTTGCCTTTCGGCACAAGATACATACAAAGAGTGGGTTAAATATTTTTATGCAGATTTGGTGCATTAGAGAATTTATTGGAACTCAGAAAATCTTACATATAAAGATATGACAAACAACGATATTAGTGAAGTATATAAAAGATATGGTTATATAACCAAAAATATTGGAAATGTTCTTGTATGCGAATATAAGCAAGGACGATATTTTGGAGTAGATATTATCAAAAATGGAAATACCACTGCTGAAATAGAAAAAATCCATAGCGAGTATCAGAGACTAAATTTTGCAACATTTATAAAAGATTACAAAAGTGTTGAAGAAATAGAAGATGAATTGTTTAAGAGTTTCTTTCAGTTATCTACATTTAGAGCCGTTCTAAATAGACGATATGAGACATTCACTAAAAAGCAAATGGCAGGTCTGCATTCTTCTGCGAAATATCTCTATATAAACAGTGATTATACATATTCAAACTATGATTCAGAAGGAATTGTTACTTCTGTTGAAGAAGTAGAAAATCAGTCTGTAGTTGATAATGTCACTAAATTGTTAAATGCCGCAGAAGCCCCCCTTTTTGTTATTATTGAAGCCGCAGCAGGGTATGGAAAAACTTGTACTGCATACGAGATAGTAAAAAAAATAGAAGAGTCAAATACTGAAATTTTACCGTTTTATATTGAATTATCGAGAAATAGAGAAGCACGCATATTTAAACATATATTGCAAAATGAAATTGATGAGCAATTTCAGAATGTAGTAAAATCAGATGTTGTTTTACACCAAATAAAACAAGGAAAAGTTCCTGTAATTATCGATGGTTTTGATGAATTATTATCCAAAGATTTATCTGCGAATGCTTCTCATTTAAGAGATATTGAAAGCATGTTGTCTACGATTGTAAATCTGTTAGAAGGCAAAGCAAAAATTGTTATTACTTCCCGAAAAACGGCAATTTTTAGTGGAGAAGAATTTTATGAGTGGATTAAAAATACTAATAAGAAATATAATGTTGCCCGTTTTTCTATTTCAGAACCAAAAATAGAAAATTGGTTAGAATCAGACCGTTTAGATGTACTAACTAATGGCAACTTCCCAATAAGCAATGTTGCAAATCCTGTTTTACTTTCATATATACGTAATATAGATATTGAGGAGTTGCGAGAACTTGCTCAAGATTCCAAAGGTATTGTAGATAAATATTTTGAATTTCTGTTGAATAGAGAACAAATCAGACAAGAATTATATTTTTCTGAAGAAACACAACTCAGGATTTTCAAAAAACTCGTCCGTATAATGACAGAGTTTGATATAAAAGCAGATAGTAAATCTTTCATAAAAGAGATTTTGAAAGATTATAATAGAACTATTTTTGATGATTACATTAAAAATTACCCTAAATCTCCCAAACCTACTCATGATGAATTAGCGGATACTTTGTCTAATCACGCATTGTTAGATAGAAAACAACATGACAACGTCGGTTTTATAAATGAATTTATCTTGGGAATTTTGATTGGTAGAAATTTGATTGAAAAAAAATATCAAGAACATTACAAAAACTCTTTTACAAAAATTATAAGTCAAAATTTCGCATATTTGGCTATTTCTGCATTTAAAGTTCAACCACAAGAAAGGAAGGACGCTCTTTGGGAAACACTACACAACAATCAATTTTCTTATGATGACAAATTTTTATTTTATAGAGATTTATTTTTGAGAAATGATTTCTTAGATAATTATAATGATATTTTCATAGACGGTATATCATTTGAAAACATGAAATTTGTAAAATTTAAACAATTCAAAAATTCAATTTTAAATAATTGTAAATTCTTTAATTGTACGTTTGATAAATATTCTTTTGATAATTCAGGCTTTATCAATTGTAAGTTTTATGATTGTCAATGGACAGATGATTCACTTTTAAAAGAAGGAAATATGTATATTACTGGTTGCGAATCAAATAATGAATTCGAAAACCAACTTTATGTACATAAAGAGCAACTTGAAACGCCAATTGATATAGAAGAGTTGATTTTGAGAAAATTTTTGAAGAGCTCTTCAAAAATTAATTCCATGAAACGGCTATCTTCTATCAGAGAATCCTTGAAAGAAAATCATATTAGCCCTTATGAAACTGAAAAAGCAATTAATTCATTGAAGAAGAAATCATACATTGTTATCAATGGGGACAATTGTTTTATTCAAAGAGAAGGTATAACTTATTTTAATCGCACATATAGTTATGAATAATAATCCAGGATTAAAAACTATTCTTAGGAATATACAACATGAAATTTTATCTGAAATAGATAGGATTGGCGTTCATTGTAGAATACATGCGAGGATAAAAGATGTTACCTCATTAAAGGAAAAAATTGACAGAAAAGGGAAGGATTATTATTCCAAAGAAGGCAAAAAAGTCCAAGATATTTGTGGTTTTAGGGTAACTACATACTTTATTGAAGATGTCAAACTGTTATGGGATATTTTTGAGCGAAAATATGAAAAAGTTGATGAAGCAAATGACATAATCACACAGGCGAATAAGGAGGTATTTAAACCTGTACATAAAAATCTTGTTTGTCGTATGGAAGATAATAATTCAAAAATCTTGAAAGAGTTAATTTCTTCTGAGGGTGAAGATGATATTTATTCATTAATAGATGACACTTTTGAAATTCAATTTAGGACTACATTGTCAGAAGGATGGCATGAAGTTGACCATGTCTTGCGATATAAGTGTCAAAAAGATTGGGACGACTTTTTGGAGGAATGGAGAATGCTAAATGGGATATATGCTACTTTAGAAACGAGTGATAAAGTGCTAAAATCTTTGTTTGATGATTTGTCGTACCAGCACTATAAAAGACAAAACTGGGAAGCAATGTTGAGAACAAAATTCAGGCTAAAATTTAATAAAGAACCATTACATAAAAATATTTGCGATATCCTAAATCAAGATAAGGAATTAGCAAAACGAGTATTTAGAACGGATAGAAAAGAGTTAATGGAACAAATAGCATTATCGAAGCTGCATATTCCCTTGTCATTTAACAACATTATTTATCTTCTAAATTACTTGGGTTTAAATAATTCTGAAATTGAGAAACTGCAACCTCAAATAATTACATCAGATTTTGAAACATATTTAAAAATTGAATAAACATAAATATGCCCGAAAAACAAAACATAGAATACAAGTCCTCTTGGCATGACGATTATCTGAAATGGATATGCGGTTTTGCCAATGCTCAAGGTGGTCGGATTTACATAGGTAAAGATGATGAAGCCCATGTAGTTGGCTTGAAAGACTATAAAAGACTTATGGATGATCTTCCCAATAGAATCAAGAACAATTTGGGAATATCAACTGAGGTTAATCTTTTGGAGGAAGATGGTCTGTATTATATAGAAATTGTTGTGCAACCTTATTCTGTACCTCTCTCGTTGCGAGGAAGATATTATTATCGTAGCGGAAGTGTAATGCAGGAGCTAACCGGAGCTTCACTTAATGAACTATTGCTGAAGCGTGCGGGTCTGACCTGGGATGAGGTAATTGAACCAAGAGCCTCTTTTGCTGATATTGACGAAGAATCATTCCGTATGTATCTGCAAATGGCGAAAGAGAAAGGTCGTATGCCCGAAATGGAAGGATTGACTACCGAACAGATATTCGAGAAATTGCGGCTTAGCGAGAACGCTCAACTCAAACGTGCTGCCATTATTATGTTTGGCAAAGATCCGGTACGTTTCTATCCGGGTGCATTTGTAAAAATAGGTCGCTTTGGCAAAAGTGATACCGATTTGCGCTTTCAGGAAGTAGAAGAAGGCAACTTGATTGTCTTGCTGCGGAATGTAATAGAACAACTGAATCACAAGTTCCTCATCCGACCAGTAGAATTTGAAGGGCTATATCGTATAGAGAAAAACGAATATCCCGTTCCGGCTCTTCGAGAAATGTTATTGAATGCTCTAATCCACCGAACTTACATGGGTGTGTTTACTCAATTACGGGTTTATGACGAGAAAATCAGTATCTGGAATGATGGTGAGTTACCACAGGGAGTATCATTAGAGAAGCTCAAAGAACATCATTCATCAAGACCTCGTAATCTTATCATTGCCGATGTTTGTTTCAAAGGCGGTTTGATTGATGCTTGGGGAAGCGGAACCGTGAGAATCATAGAAACTTGTAAAGCAGCGGGACTCCCTGAACCAAAGTTGGAAGAACGGGATGGAGGTTTTGCGGTAACGCTCTTTAAAAATAGTCTGACTGAGGAACAGTTGGTGAAGTTAGGGCTTAATGAACGGCAATTAAAAGCTGTGCTCTATTTGAAGGAAAAAGGAAGAATTACTAATCCGAAATACTTGGAAATAAACGAAGGTATAACAGACAGAACAGCCTTGCGAGACTTAGATTCGCTAGTTGAAAAAGGAGTTATTCGACGAGTTGGAGAGAAAAAATCGGCTTATTATGAGCTTGTTGATGTCGGATAAATGTCGGTTTGATGTCGGTTATGTCGGTTAAATGTCGGATAAACACAGAATAATTTTTGGAGAGCTCTAGGGAACCTGAAATATAGTAAGGTATATAAAGTTGTTGCATACAACTTCCGATAATATGTATTATATAGAAGTTAAAAAAATGACACCGGAAGAAAAAGTGAGGAAAATAATCAATCAGAAGCTAAATGAGGCTGGATGGAAAATTGTCAATAGAGACAATTACTCTCCCGGAATATCTGCTGTAGCTATTGAAGAGAGCCTGTTAAGAGGAAATCTCGAAGCTGATTATCTTCTGTTCCTTAATGGGAAGGCGATAGGAGTACTTGAAGCTAAAAGAGAAGAACACGGGCTATCAAATGTTGTAATGGAACAGGCAGAAAGATATATTCGCAAATTACCGAGTTGGTGTTCTTATTGGTATCAACCGCTACCAATCGTTTATTTGTCGAATGGCAAGGAAATACTGTTCAAGAATATGAATAATTCCAATGAAGATTACGTCCCTATTCCTCGTATTCATTCTCCCAAAGAGATTGTAAAAATACTTGGAATCAAAGACGATTATGCCGGATTGCCTACTTTACACGAGAAAGGATTGCGGAATTGTCAATACGAAGCCATTAATGAATTAGAATCCAGTTTTAGGTTAGGAGAATCTCGTGCACTAATGGTACTTGCGACAGGAGCAGGTAAAACATTTACAGCATGCATGGCGGCTTATAGGCTACTTTCATATACTCCCATGAAGCGAGTATTGTTTCTTGTTGATCGAAACAATCTGGGACAGCAAGCAGAAGGTGAATTTGGCACTTTCCGTCTTACAGAAACCGGAGAACCATTTAATACCATTTTTACCACAGAACGATTGAAATCAGCCAATATACCAAAAGATGCAAATGTTGTAATCTCAACTATTCAACGTCTTTTTGCTCTACTTACTGGGCAAGAGCTAAATGATAACGACAACGATGAATCATATAATGAAGATGACAAAGAGATTCAGTTAGGCGGAAATCTAAACCTTCCTCCTGATTTTTTTGATTTAATAATTATTGATGAATGCCACCGTTCAATTTATGGCAATTGGCGGCAAGTTCTGGAATATTTTAGTTCGGCAAAAATGGTTGGTCTTACCGCAACACCTGCTCCGGAAACGTTAGCCTTTTTCAACAATAATCGCATCGTAAATTATACGCTTGAAAAATCTATCGCCGATGGGATCAACATTGACTATCGTATATATCGTATCAAAACTCAAGCAACAGAAGGTGGTGGAGCGATCAAAGACGGAGAGAATGTAACACAGATAACAAAATATTCAGGTAAAATTGAGGACGTGAAAATTTCTGAGGAAAAAATATATACCTCAACAGAACTGAATCGGAGTATTGTTAATCCATCTCAGATCAAATTAATATTAGAGACTTATCGTGATGCCATTTATACAGAGTTGTATCCCGAACGAGATGCTAAATTTGAATATATACCTAAAACCCTCATTTTTGCACTTAACGACGCACATGCTACGAATATAGTTCGAATTGCAAAAGAAGTATTTCCTAACCAATCCGAAAATTTTGTTCAAAAAATCACTTATTCTGCAGGAGATAGCAATCAACTTATCAGAAGTTTCCGAAATGATAAAGACTTTCGCATTGCCGTTACAGTCACATTAGTGGCAACAGGTACGGATGTTAAACCATTGGAAGTAGTAATGTTTATGCGAGATGTTGAATCTGATGCCTTGTATACGCAGATGAAGGGACGTGGCGTAAGAACTATAGGAGACGAGCAGCTTCGAAATGTAACACCCAATGCCATTAGCAAGGATCTTTTCTTTTTGGTAGATGCTGTTGGGGTAACAGAACATGAAATGCAGGTTACTCGACCCGGAACAGATGCTCCACCTCCGAATATGTCGCTAAAAATATTGCTGGAACATATTACACACGGAGATTTATCAGATGATAATCTGCGATTACTGGCAAGTCGGTTATCGCGAATTAACGTTAAATCAGACAATAAACAACGTCAAAATTTTACTGATTTAGCTGGAATAGAGATGAAAGAGTTAGCTGCGCAAATATTCAATGCGCAAGAAAACGGCATATTGGAACCATTCATTGATGCCAATCAGGCAAACTTTTCCCGAAAAGGACTTGTTCGATCGCTTATGTATAATCCGAGAGCACGACAATATTTGTTGGAATTAAATGCAGGATTCATATCCATTTTACAACCGGGAGAAGATAATTTGATAGAAAAAGGATTTTCAATCGAAGAAGCTACAAACACAACCCAGGCTTTTGAAGAATATATCAATTCTCATAAAGATGAGATTGAGGCTTTACGTATCATCTATAATAATACAACCGAGCCGATTACTTATGGGATGCTAAAGGATTTGAGAGAGAAACTCATTCATGCCAGCAACAAATTTAATCCGGTTTTATTATGGAATACTTATTCTATTATAGATCCGGCACACGTGGTTTCATTTCGCTCAAAGGATGAAAAAGATGCGTTAACCAATATAATTCAATTGGTGCGTTTCGCATTTAAACGAATACCCGAATTACGCTCCTTGTCGTCTATGGCAGCAAGTCGTTTTGAACTTTGGTGTGGACAAAATCAGCGCCCGTTGACTACTACTCAAAAAGAAATCATTCGCAATGTTATAAATTACATTGTAGCTAACGGAAGTTGCACCATGAATGATATCAAAGAAGAAGACAAACCATTCGTTGCCCAAATGGTAAGAACTTTTGGTTCTGCCGATGCTGTCAATACGGTGATAATCTCCCTTTCCCAATTTATACTCAAAGTTGCTTAAAATAAAATTATATAATGTCAAAAAAAACAATTGCAAACGAACAGTCACTTACTAAAAAAGTCTGGAACTTAGCTACGATCCTTTCTTCTCAAGGAGTAGGGTTCACAGATTATATCACACAATTAACCTACCTTCTGTTTTTAAAGATGGACAACGAAAATGTTGAAATTTTCGGAGAAGCTTCAGCTATCCCCGAAGGTTATCGTTGGAATGATTTAACAGAGTTAGACGGACTTGATTTAATTGAGCAGTACGAGAAAATACTCAAACTGTTAAGTCAAGAAGATAATCTGATAGGAACAATCTATACGAAGGCTCAGAATAAGATAGACAAACCGGTTTATCTCAAAAAAGTTATTACTCTCATTGATGAAGAAAATTGGCTTTCAATGGATGGAGATGTTAAAGGTGCTATATATGAAAGTATTCTTGAGAGAAATGGACAAGACAAGAAGAGCGGTGCGGGTCAATATTTTACACCCAGACCATTGATTAACACAATGGTTGAGGTTACCCGGCCACAAATTGGAGAAACAGTTTGTGACCCTGCTTGTGGAACAGGAGGGTTTCTTCTTGCTGCCTATGATTACATGAAGGAACAATCTCAAGATAAAGACAAACGTGCATTTCTGCGGGATAAAGCGTTGCATGGAAATGACAACACTCCTCTTGTGGTAACATTAGCTTCTATGAATTTATACCTACACGGAATTGGCACAGAGCGAAGTCCAATTGAATGTTGCGATTCTTTAGAAAAAGAACCCGACACATTGGTAGATGTCGTACTCGCTAATCCTCCATTTGGAAACCGTCCTGCTGGTTCCACCGATATAGCCTCCATGCGTACCGACCTTTATGTTTCTACGAGCAACAACCAGCTAAATTTCATGCAGCATATTATGTTGATGCTTAAAAACGGAGGGAGAGCCGCAGTTGTATTGCCTGACAATGTTTTATTCGAAGGTGGTGCCGGTGAAACGATTCGCAAGAAATTACTTACAGAATTCAATCTTCATACTATTCTTCGTTTGCCTACCGGCATTTTTTATGCGAATGGAGTTAAGGCGAACGTTTTGTTTTTCTCTAAAGGAAATAAAACCAACGAAACGTGGTATTATGACTATCGTACGAATGTAAAGCATACATTAGCAACAAATCCGATGCAACGTCAGCACCTTGACGATTTTGTGAAATGCTACAATGCTGATAATCTTCACAATAGAATCGAAACATACTCTGAAGATAACCCGTCTGGCCGTTGGCGAAAATATACCTCAACGGAATTGTTGAATCGTGATAAAACCAGTCTTGATATTACATGGATTAAAACAGGAGAAGACACCATTGACATGTCGCTTGCCGAGTTAATGTCGCAAATTGAAGAGAAAAGTGCCAATATAGTGAAGGCGGTAGCTTCGTTAAAAGAAATAATCGGTAAAATTGAGGAATAATGGATACAAAGAAATTACGACAAAAAATCCTCGATTTAGCTATACGTGGAAAGTTAGTTCCTCAAGATCCCAATGATGAACCGGCATCAGTCCTTATAGAGAAAATACGCACAGAAAAAGAACGATTAATCAAAGAAAAAAAGATTAAGCGAGATAAGAACGAATCATACATATACCGTTCGGATAAATCATATTACGAGAAGTTCGCTGACGGATCGGTAAAATGTATTGATGAAGAGATACCGTTTGATATCCCAGAGAGCTGGGAGTGGTGTAGATTGGGAAGCATTACGCAGCATAATACCGGAAAAACCCTTGATAAAAATAGAAATACAGGCAAGTTGTTTGAGTATATAACCACGTCCAATATTTATTGGGAAGGTTTTGAGTTAGACACCTTGAAAGAAATGCCAATCGAAGAAAATGGTGTTGATCGCTTTACTGTAAGAAAAGGAGATCTACTTGTTTGTGAAGGCGGAGATGCGGGTCGATCTGCTGTTTGGGACTATGAACGAACAATCTGCTTTCAGAATCATGTTCATAGGGTACGCCCATATTTGAGTATAGAATCATGGTATATATATTTCTTTCTTCATAAGATATATTTAAGCAAAGAAATAGATCAATACAAGAAAGGTGTCGGGATTCAGAGTTTATCTGGAGATGCTCTTGCGTCAATTCTCTTGCCATTGCCTCCAATAAAAGAGCAACAACACATTATTTTGGAAATCAAGCAATGTTATGGTTTTGTGGAGTCAATAGAACTAAATCAGGCAAGTTTACAACAAGCTGTAAAGGCTTTCAAATACAAAATTCTCGACCTTGCCATCCGAGGCAAACTCGTTCCACAAGATCCGAACGATGAACCAGCTTCGGTGTTACTTGAACGCATAAAATCCGAACATCCTGAGAGCAAAAATAAAGCCTCTAAAACAAGTGATAACTCACATTATGAGAACTTGCCTTTTGAGATACCGGAAAACTGGGTGTGGGCAAAATTTCAAGATGTATTCGAAATAGTCATGGGTCAGTCTCCTGAAGGAGCATATATTAATCATACTGATGGTTGTGAGTTCCATCAAGGAAAAACTTTTTTTGGGAAGACCTTACTAAATCATTCTTACATATTTACTGTGAATCCTACAAAAATTGCCACCCCTGATAGCTTGATAATATGTGTCAGAGCACCTGTCGGAGACGTAAATATGACCAATAGAAAAGTTTGTATAGGTCGTGGATTATGTGCATTGAAACCAATAGGAGATATTTCCATCCAATTTATGTTTCACTGGGTATCCTACTTTAAAGATACATTTAATAAAAAAGCTACAGGAACAACATTTTTGGCAATTTCAGGAGACACGTTAAAATGTCAAGATATTCCAATCCCACCTTTAGCTGAACAAAAGCGTATTTCTGATAGTATAGAATTGGCATATGAACAGTTAGATATGATAATAGCTGAATTATAACACAGCTATTATCATATCTAAAGCATTAAATACGCTGTTGATTTTCTGGATAATACGCTCTTGCTCTTTAACAGGAGGCAGTGGGATATACAATTTAGAGTATTCTGATATCCAATATCTTTTATGAGTATAGCCAATTAACCTAGTTATACTCATGAAATAATAAACATAACGTAAATTAACGCAAGGTTTTGTTTTGAGTATTTTCACAGCAGATGATTTTACTTTAAACTCAAAATCAACATACTTTGATTCAGTCGTGAAATCATCAAAAATTATGACAGGGACGTTCTCGAAAATTCCTTGTGTCTCATCGGTGTATCCAATTAAAAATGATTTTCCTGCAGTCAAAACAGGCGTTTTATACAGATCGGAATAATTTGTTGTTTCTACAATATATTCCGTCGGTTGCTCATAGTCTAATACATCATCTAATTGGCAGCATACCCAGTTTTCAGGTATCTCAAAAGGCAAGTTCCTATAATGTGAGATAGCCACGATAACTTTGTTACCGTATTTATCTAAAAATTAATCGAATATGGTAACAGAATTTCGAAAATCGCTAAGCAAAAGTGATTTGGCAGAAAACACAATTACGTCCTATGTGTGGACAGTGAATCACTTCTTGACTCACTATGAGTCAATAAACAATGGAAATCTTTTGGCTTACAAAGGGTTCCTGATTGAGCATTTCAAACCTCAGACCGTAAATCTACGTTTACAAGCAGTAAACAAGTATCTTGAGTTCATCAAAAAAGATCGACTGAAACTCAAATTTGTTAAAGTGCAACAGAAAAATTTTCTGGAAAATGTAATCAGTGACGCTGATTATAAGTTCTTTAAGACTAAATTAAAAGCAGACGGAAATATCGAATGGTATTTTGTTGTCTGGTTTTTGACAGCGACAGGAGCTCGTGTGAGTGAATTATTGCAAATAAAAGCAGAGCATGTTTATCTTGGACATCTTGATATGTACACAAAAGGTGGAAAAATTCGGCGGTTATATATTCCGAAGAATCTGCGTTCGGAAGCTATCAAATGGTTAGAAACCAAAAGTCTGAAATCAGGATATATATTCTTAAACCGGTTTGGAGAAAGAATTACATCTCGTGGAATTTCTCAACAGTTAAAGCATTTCGCTTCTAAATACGGCTTGAATCTTCATGTTGTATATCCACATTCTTTTCGACACAGGTTTGCTAAGAATTTTTTGGACAGGTTTAATGATATTGCGTTACTTGCTGACCTTATGGGACATGAAAGCATCGAAACCACCCGCATTTATCTTCGCCGTACCGCAAGTGAGCAACAAGCAATTGTTGATAAAATTGTAACCTGGTAGAAAACAAAATCTAAAGCGTAGGTGGGTTGCCTACGCTTTAATTAAATTTACTATTTCATCAAGCGAAGTGAAAATATCTTCTATCTTTTCGACGATTCTATCTTGTTCAGATATTGGAGGTAAAGGTATTTTAATTGAAGACAAAGAGTTTCCAGATAAACTTTGAATGCCGATCCCTTTTTTATAATGATTTATGTACCCGTTCAAATAAGAGTAGAGCATGAAAAAATAGATATATTTTGATTTAATGTCAGAGAATGGTCTTACTCTATGAACATGATTTTGAAAACAAATAGGGTATTCTTTATCCCATATAGCAGATCGTCCACTGTCTCCACCTTCACAAATCAAAAGGTCTCCTTTTATTGTAGAACATTTGTCCAATTCATTTTCCTCAAAAGGCATTTCTTTCAAATCATTTAAAATAAAAGAATCCCAATAAAGGTTTGAGGTTGTAATATATTTATGTAGAATACCGGTATTCCGACCTTTGTCTAATGTTTTACCCGT
>JAVBLQ010000035.1:0-3059 GCA_031553435.1 Bacteroidales bacterium
ACAGTCACTTTATTTGTTGCCGGATTGGGAGATACATTGATTCTATCTACATTGGTTTCTTCTAACTTAACATTTGTATTGTCAAAAAATTGAATAGAATTTAAGCCTGTTGTATAACAGTCACAATTGCAATTAGTACAACCGGCTTCGAATTTTACATATTTTACATTTTTGTCTAAATTAACAGAATGATCATAATAGCCGTAGTTTGAATAGTTTCCCCATCTTCCTAGTTCCTGGAAATCAATTCCATTTGTTGATGTGTAAATAACAAGAGATGTCATGTATGCATCTCCTTTGAAAGACATGCAAGGTTTATTCAAGGAACTCAAATCTAATGGTGGAGTAATAGCATATCCGATTGGGAGTGAACTACCGGAAGGTAGCAAAACTAAAGATCCTCCATCGTAACTGGTTCTTTGTAATTTCCAACCCATTGAGATTTCCCTTGTTAAAAAATTTTCTGTATGCGGGAATGTTGAAATCTGGTTGTTTTGAGTGGCTTTATCATATACATAGACTGATCGTAAATAAACTCCATCCATGTAAACAGAATTTTCAAATTTGATGTATCTGATATCTTTTGACAGAGCGATATTGTGAAACCCTTCTCCTACTCCGATGTATTTATAGTTATAAATTTGTCCGTCGGAAGATGTATAAACAATAATCGGAGAATTGGATTTTTTCAATTCAAATTTTAGATGAGGTTCTTCCAATCCGGAAAGATCAAACATTGGGCTATCTACCATTCCTAACTTAGGATGGTCCGGATCAAAATTGACACATTCATAGTTTTCTCCAATAGGAATACTGAGAATGCCTAATATTTCGTTCATACAACCTCCAATTATTCCGGTAGCAGCACGTGGTTTTTGGCTATTATATATTTTCCATCCGCTAAATGTATAGGAACAGCTTTCATAAGGATCCCAAGGTATTTCACAGGCAAAAAACATGTATGGATATTGAGTAATTGCTTGCGCTTGTAATTTATTGAAATTACCTGAAGTAAAGCATATCGCAAAGTACGTGATTAAAAATGCGACAGCATGTCTTGAAAAATTTTGTTTATTTGTTTTCATATGTTTGATGTTTGTAATTTAATCAAATGGATAATATTCTATTGTTCTGCTTGTTGTATAAGCTATTCCGGTTTTTCCATAATATTCTCCGGTATGTTTTACAGTTCTGGATATCCAGTTTTTTTGAGTATCATAGGTATAAACCGTATAAGCCGATGTGGAATTTCCCCACCAGTGATCAGATATTTGCACTAATGTTAAAAAATTGTTTGTATTATAACTGTATTTTTTGATTGAGCCATTACCTTCATACATTATTAAACGTCCTTTTGTATCATATTTTGTGACGGGTTCTCCCCAATCTTCACCTTCGAATTCTTCAAGAGATTCTGTTTTTCCGTTGCATTTATTGCTTATTAAATTTCCTTTTGAGTCATATATTTGTTCACGTATATAACCGTTTGTTTTGTCTGTTCTTTTTATTGTGTTTTCTGCATTGTTGTAGTATGATTCTGTTTGAAAAGGATTTTCTCCAGTAGTTTGGGAAACGTATTTTTCTATTTTTCCGTTTTTGTAAAAAAATGATTCGACAGTCTGGTTTCCAGATGAATAATTTAAATTTAAATCTATTGAAAATGGTTCTTCATCAATGGATGGATGAATTTCATTTGCAAAGCCTAAAAGCGATTGATTGTCGCTGATACATTGACATTCTATCATTTTTTTATTGATTGTTCCGTCTAGATTGTATTCGTAGTTGATTTTAGCTGTTGTATTTCCGTTCAAACTTGTTAATTTCATGAAAGTTATCTGTTTCCTTGAATTGAACTGGAAAACATTTTGAGTAATTTTCCCTTTCCAAACATTTTTTTCAGTTATTTCTTTCAATGATCCATTCAGATTTTTTGGAACGTTGATATATTCTTTTTTCAAATTAGCATTAGAAGATGCGTTGGAGCTACTTCGATCTTTTACACAACGAACACTAAAAGCGGCCGACTTATTTATGATATCAGGGCCGATTATTTCTTTGGTACTTGCACTAAAAAATGTTGGTGTAGATGTTGGTAGAAATGAACACCACCAACATCCGGATTCTCCCCATCCAGACCAATTAAGGCCATCATATTCTATGGTTGAACCTGCAAAGGCATTTCCGGCATTTGTAAGCCACCACTTTGCGGATGCCGCTGATTTATTTGCGTTAATGATTTTCATCAGATTATTCCATTCTGTTTCATTTGGCAGATGCCAACTAGAAGGACAAGCTTTGGATATTTCAGCACTCCAGTAATAATATCCGTTTGATTTTTCTTTTGCTTGAGGATTTTTTTTAATTTCCGGATTGCCTTCTTTCGAGTTACTTACCATCCAGGTATCGTTTCCGTATGTGTAAATGAGATAGATACCTTTAGCTGTTTTTAATGTATCCGGAATTGTTTTTTGCTGAGTGCTTGGAGTGGTTTTATTATAATCGGAACTATTTGTGATTTGATTACTTGCCGGCGATTCTTTTTGTATGGGAACATTCTTGAACGATAGTTCTCCATCAAAAAGTTTACTGGAATTACTGGTGGTCAGATAACCTTTTGCTGCGATTTTAACCAGATTGATTTGTGTGGCATTGGCATTCACGCCAAATATCCGGGTGTATGTTTTGATAGGAATGTTTGGGGGAAATTCTCCGGCTGTCTGGTATGAAGAATTGTTATAATTATTTCCAAACTGATTTTTGACATAGTATTTATTACCCAGATTATCATAAGCTGAAGCCATATCCATGAGAAAACTTTTAAGATCCTGACCGGAATTTGTCAACACATACTCGATAACAACATCATTTCCATAGAATCGGCAGGAAGATATCTGCACCTTGATATCGCTCGTCGGTGGTGTGATTATGATGTTCGCGAAGGGATTTGTATTTTGATCACTTTTTTGTGAAGATGTGGCATCCGTTCCCTGACCCGATACTTTGTTATTTACTTGTTCTAAAGTCTTATTGACCTGATCCAATGCATTATTTATTTTTTT
>JAVBLQ010000056.1:0-22863 GCA_031553435.1 Bacteroidales bacterium
TTAAAAACCTGCTGGATGAAATGCCTGAATACCTGTTGATGGGTAGAAGCGTGAAAGTGAGGGAGTCGAAAACAAAGATGAGTTCAATACCCGCATGATCAACCATGTTAAAGTAATTTTCACCCCCAACACGACATTTAAGCGGATGTTGGAAGAGATCAGTTTTGAGAGGGTGGAATAAAGTGAAAAGAACGGGTGGGATTTTTCCTGCCCGTTTTTAATTATTTCCATTTTTCAATTCATTCACTATCTTTGTATAGCGCCGGAATATTGAAAATTTACGAAATTGTTATAGGGTATTTTCCTTGTTACCGATCTTATTAGTAAAAGGGTGAATATAAAAACAATTTAGTTATGAAAGCACAATTGAAACAAACCGTATTCAGCTTCTTATTACTCGGATTATTTATTGCATGGATGCCGTTGCAAGCTGAGAATGACAGCCATTATTTTTCTGTAAATGGTGTTGTTAAAGATAAATCCAATAACAAAAAATTAGAATTTGTTACTGTCTCTATTCCCGGAACCAATATCGGTACGGTGACTAATGATGACGGAGAATTTACACTCAAAATCAAAGACTCGTTGAAAGTGAATCAGATCGAACTTTCACGGGTAGGTTACTACAGTCAGAAAATTTCTGTTAACGGAAATAACATTGACAATCAAACATTTTACCTGAATGCCAATCCGAAAGTCTTAAATGAGATTGTAGTTAAATCATGGAATGATCCGGCCGCCCTGGTTCTGGAAGCTATCAAGCGGATTGAGAAAAACTACAGCAATAACCCAAGTCTGCTTACCGGTTTTTATCGCGAAACTGCTAAAAAAGGCCGGAATTATATCAATATTTCCGAAGCCATCATCAATATTTATAAAACCGAATATTCTAAAGATGCCTATAGTGACAGGGTGAATATCTATAAAGGTCGTAAACTGTTGAGCGAAAAGGCAAGCGATACTTTAGCCGTGAAATTATTGGGTGGTCCGAACTTATCGATCAATGCCGATTTTGTAAAAAATCCGGAAGTTTTGTTTGATCAGGAAACCATGTACGACTATAAATTCAAGATGGAAATGCCTACAGCCATCAATGACCGGCCGCAATTTGTTGTAAGTTTCGAACCGCAAGTGATATTGCCTTATCCGCTTTTCAACGGAAAATTATACATTGACCAGGAAACACTGGCCTTTACCAGCGCTGAATTTTCATTAGACATGAAAGACCGGAATAAAGTCACCGAAGTCATATTAAAACAAAAACCCAGAGGATTAAGATTCAAACCGGAAGAAGTTTCTTTTTTGGTTAATTATCAGTTGAGGAATGGTAAAGCACATTTGAACTATATCCGGAACGAAATCCGTTTCAAATGTGACTGGAAACGAAGACTTTTTGCAACAAACTATACCGTAATGAGCGAAATGGTTGTCACCGAAAGCAAAGGTCAGAATGTTGCCGCCATTCCCCGTAAAGAATCATTCAATGCCAATGAATCTTTGAGTGATAAGGTGATGAGTTTTTATGATGAAAATTTCTGGGGATCATACAACATCATCGAACCTACGGAATCATTGGATTCGGCAGTGAAGAAATTGAAGAAACAACGGGAGAATTGAAAATAGGAAATTGAAATCATGGATTTACTTATTTTCAACAAAATAAAAAATAGCGATATCCAAGCTTATGAAAAACTCTTCAAAGAGTATTATAAGCCTCTTTGCCTCTATGCATATAATTTTGTTGAAAGATTAGAAGTTGCCGAAGAAATAGTTCAGGATGTGTTTTATATGATCTGGAAAGAAAGGGAAGGATTACAAATTATTGTTTCTTTGAAATCTTACCTCTATAAAGCAGTCAGGAATAAATCATTACAACACATAGAACATTTGCAGGTGCGGGAACGATACCAACATTTCATGATGGAAGTGGAACATGAAAACTACGCCTCCAATCCTGTAAATTCACTGGAATACAAACAATTAGATGAATATATCTCAAAAACATTGGATCAATTACCGGAAAGGAGACGAAAAATATTCAATATGAGCCGGTTTGAAGGAAAAAAATATACTGAAATTGCAGAAGAATTATCTATTTCCATAAAAACCGTTGAAATTGAAATAAGTAAAACATTAGAGGCATTGAAAAAAAATATCGGGATTTATATCCATTGAAAAAATAAGAAGAATGGAAGAAAATAAAATCATATCAGATCAGATAAACATAGACAAAGCTTGGGATTGTTTACATAATCGCCTGGAAAAAGAAGATTTGATCCCTGTCCGGAATGTTGAATCGGAGAAAAAAATCCGTCGCCTGAAATTATTTGTCCGAAGCATCGCTGCGATCATAATACTTTTGATGATTAGTTCCATAGCAATTCATTTTATTTCCAGGAAAAATACTTCTCAAATGATGTTCGTGGAAAACCAGGATAAAAATAACACGCTGGTTAAAACGCTGAACGATGGAACCACCGTTTTCCTCGAACCCGATGCGTTGCTGAACTTTCCTGAAAAATTTGCATCCGGTTTCAGATTAGTCGATTTCAAAGGCGATGCTTTGTTCAGTGTAAAAAAAGATTCCAAACGGCCTTTTATGATCCGGGCGGAAAATGTGATTATTGAAGTGGTCGGCACAACTTTCAATGTCAGATCTTTTACCGGTGACACTTTCGAATTATCTGTCAAAGAAGGCTGTGTTGCAGTGACATACAAAAAAAATGCTGAACACATATTGGTATATGCCGGAGAAACCGTTTTATTAAACCATGATAAATTAGAAAAAAAGCAAACGCCGGACAATGAAAAATTTACAACTTATGTGCAAAATATGCGTTTTAAAGATGAAAGCTTAGATAATATTGTCAAAGTTATCAATCTTATATCGGATAAAAAAATTGTTTTTTCTGACGAATCGCTGAAAAACAGGATGTTGACAGTCACATTCAATAATGATAACACGCAATCGATGGTCGAACTGATTTGCATGGCATTGAACCTGAAACAAACAACATCCGGCGATACCATTTTGATTTCACAATAATGAAACCTCTTGCATTCGGGATAATCTTTTGGCTCATTCTTATGCCTCGGCTTTGGTCACAGAATGAATTGAACGAAAAGATTTTTTTGCCCAAATCGAAAGGTAGCATATATGAAATGTTAAATATGGTCTCGGATATTTCCGGAT
This sequence comes from Bacteroidales bacterium, assembly GCA_031553435.1. GTDB lineage: Bacteria > Bacteroidota > Bacteroidia > Bacteroidales > Azobacteroidaceae > JAVBLQ01. The sequence continues at coordinate 3,194 of JAVBLQ010000056.1, forward strand.
ATTTTTTCGTTTACGATAGCCATGTCATCAACAATGAGAAAAAAATAAAAATATCCAAAGGAGAATATTCCATCAAAGATGCAATTGCAAATATTGTCAAAGATGACCAGGTACAGTTGAAGATTGTAGGCAAACATATTTTACTTTTTAAGGAGCAGAATCCGGATCTTATTAAAAAACAGGACAAAACAACACCTACAACGCAGACATTTTTTTTATCCGGAGTAATCAGGGATAAAGAAACCCGGGACCCAATCTCTTTCGCCTCTGTGTCTCTGCCGAAAGGAGGAATCGGAACCATTGCCAACAAAGATGGAGAATTCATACTCAAAATGCCGGATTCTTTGAAGCAGCAATCTGTCACATTTTCGCATATCGGATACTTATCTTCTACACTGCCTGTTATACTTTTCTCCCAAAATAATGCAGATATTTATCTGGAAACTCATATTATTCCTATTCAGGAAATAATCGTTGGATTGGTTAATCCACAAAAACTTATCAAAGAAATGTTGGAAAAGAGAGAACGGAATTATTCTCTCAAACCGGTTTATCTGACCACATTTTACAGGGAAGGAACAGAAACGAAAAAAGGATTTGTCAACCTGACGGAAGCTATATTTAAGGTATATAAAACGTCTTATGATACAGAATCCTCTGATCATGTGAAGCTGTTGAAAATGAGAAAAATCAGCAGCACAAACGAAAAAGATTCTCTAGTTCTGAAAATGCAAGCCGGAATTCTGGCCTCACTCACACTCGATCTGGTAAAAACTCTACCTGATTTTCTCACTTTTGATGATGAAAATCCCTATAATTATACAAAAATAGATATGGTGGTAACTGATTCCAGCCTGGCGCATATCATTGCATTCGAACCTAAAAAAAATATCAATCTGCCTTTATATAAAGGAGAGTTGTATATTGACGCTGAAAATTCGGCATTACTCAAAGCCCGTTTTCAAATCAATCCTGAAAAAATCGAAAAGGCGGAAGATATTTATGTACTGAAAAAAAGCAAAGACATCGATATCAAACCTCAGGAAATAACATATATGGTTTCGTACAGGCCGTGGAATGGTAAGTATTATGTCAATCATATTCGTGGAGATCTGACTTTCAAAATAAAAAATAAAAAACAAATTTTCTCACGGGCTACAAATATTCATACATACTTTGAAATGGCGACCTGTAAAATAGATACCACCAACGTGAAACGGATTCCATCCAAAGAAAGCATCTCATCCAAAACCGTTTTTTCCGATACTCATTTTGTTTACGACAAAACTTTCTGGGGAGATTTCAATGTCATACAGGCCGAAGATCAGTTGAGTGAATCCATCGCCCGCATTTCTGCGAAGATTGAGGAGAATGAGGATGATTGAATAGTTTATATTAAACTATCTTTTGCCCTTAGCCTTTCGCCTTTTGCAAAAAAAATAATCCAAACTGATTTTTGAGATATATTTATTTCAAATTTCTACGTAAGTTTGCAGACCAGTTCACTAAAATTTGATTAAATGAGCATTTTTTTAGAATCAGCCGACCAGGGAAATTTTCACAGGGGAAGAATTGAAGTTATTTGTGGTTCTATGTTTTCCGGAAAAACAGAAGAATTGATACGACGGTTAAAACGAGCCAAGTTTGCCCAACAAACCGTAGAAATATTCAAACCTGTGATAGATGTGAGATATGCTGAAGATGGAGTAGTGTCCCATGATCAAAATTCTATTTTATGTACCCCTGTTGAAAATTCAGCCAATATCCTTTTGTTATCTTCTGAAGTCGATGTGGTTGGAATTGATGAAGCTCAATTTTTTGACGAAGGCTTGATTTCTGTTTGCAATCAACTGGCTAACAATGGTATTCGTGTTATCATTGCCGGTTTGGATATGGATTTTAAAGGAAAACCGTTTGGCCCTATCCCTGATTTATGCGCCATTGCCGATGATGTTACCAAAGTCCATGCAATCTGTGTAAGATGCGGACAATTAGCTTCTTATTCCCATCGCATGGTTCATGATGAAAAATTGGTTTTATTGGGAGAAAAACAAGAGTACGAACCATTGTGCAGATATTGCTACAATAAGGAGTTGAAAACTAAAAACTAAAAATATTGTCGTGCGTAAGCAAATTTTTAGTTTTTAATTAACTCTTCCAGCCTTTTCTTGTATGTAGAGTCAGAAAAATACTTTCTTCCGATTACATTGGGGATGGCGACACCCAAAGATATTCCTATTACTGTTAATGTTGCATTAATTCCGGATTCCAAAGTTTGGAATAATAATGGAAGTTGATCTGTTGCAGCAACATTACTAATACCCAGGATACCAATCATGGCTTTGTACATCAAAACTCCCGGAATCATCGGGATAACCGGAGGAATGGAGATAACATGTGCCGGAACATGTACTTTGAGTACCAGATAAATAGATACTATTCCTACAACTAAAGCTCCGCAAAAAGAACTTAATGGTAATCCGAAACCGGCATGATAGTGTAAAACATTACGGGTCACTACTGCAACAGCTCCACCCAATGCACAAATTATCAATGTTTTGATGGGAACATTAAATAACATGGCAAATCCGGTCGCAGCAACAGCTGCCGCCAACGATATGACAATCCACCCGTCTATAGGTAGCAATTTAGCCTGGGGTAAAAGTGTATGGTGATGATCTTCCAGACTCAACATTTTGATAGACAAAACCATTCCGAAAGAAATAGCGCCTAATGTAATAAATACGATGATAGCCCTGGTCATACCAACAATTGAAAACCCATCGATCATATCGTCCAGACAGTTGATGATAGGAACTCCGGGAATCAGAAATAATACGGAAGCAAAAATAGGATGTAGCGGAGTTGAACTGATCCCAAGCAATGTGCCTGCACCAGCTATCAAGACCGCAATCGTAGCCGAAAATGCAATATTCAGGTACATGTTAAGGTTCCTGTGGTGCATCTCCTGACGACAAAAAATAGCAAATGACGACGCAATGGCTGTAGTAAAAAATGCGAACCAGTCGCATCCGAAAAGCTTACAGAATCCTCCGCAAGCAAATCCGATTCCTAAGATGATCAACCACCGGGGATAGTTTTTCTTTGCATTGGCTATCTCATTGAGATCTCTTTCGTATTCTTCAAGACTGTAATTTTTTTCAAAGGCAGTCCAGGTAAGGTTGCTGATTTTAGCTAAGGTGTCCATATTCACTCCATGATTTGCACACTTCCGGAATTTTGTGATAGAATGATGTTCGTCACTGACGTTAATCATCAAAGTGGTGTAATTGATGTGCATATGGAATTTATCCGCAGAAATTCCCATGAATAATGCAACACGACGCAAATTACGGTCTACTCGATTACTGTCGCCAAGGCTCTGGATTAAAAGTTGTCCTGTTCTGAGTAATAAATCCAGTTTTTTACCCAATAATATTTCGTCATTGTTGTCTGACATAAAGTTTATTTAAATTGAAAACTGAAAGTGGAAAATTGAAAATGACAGATTACACATTTTCAATTTTCCACTTTCAATTTTCAATTCTTAATTTAATTAGTTTTATAATACCCCAAATCTTCCATACTGAAATTGGAAATAAAATCTTTGATTTTATTGACTTCCGATTTTCCGTAGTTGATATAAACTTCTGCCGATCTTCTGAATTCAGGATTCCGGTTGGTATCGTGCAACAACAAATATCCAAGAACGATATGTCCTGCTGTTTCAACTAAGCGACGAGCGTGGAAATCCAGGTATTCATTGTCTTTTGTTTCCAGAATTTGATTAAGCATCGATTCGTAAATGCCGGTCATGGCAATCAAATCTTTTTTCATCGGATCTAATTCAGGAGCAACGGGTGCGCTTTCGTATTCTTTTATCTGAGAAAGATAAGTACCCGTGGTTACGTGACGTATGGCTGCTACAACCTGTAATTGGGTTGTTCCTTCGTAGATATTTGTGATACGGGCATCACGATAAATGCGTTCACAAGGATAATCTTTCATGAAACCGGAACCTCCGTGAATCTGGATAGTATCGTAAGCATTTTGATTACAATATTCTGTAGTCATTGCTTTGCCAAGAGGAGTAAAGGCATCAGCCAGTTTCTTGTATTTTTTCAGTTCTTCTTTTTCTTCTTTTTCCAGTTTGCGTTCTTTTTCGATATCTTCCAATGCCTTGTAAATATCCACAAAACGGGCAGTTTCATAAAGCATTGTTCTGGAAGCATCTGTTTTTGCCTTGATATTAGCAATCATTTCGTAAACAGCCGGAAATTCTATGATAGCTTTGCCGAATTGTTTGCGATCTTTTGCATAAGCAACAGCTTCACGATAAGCAGCTTCCGAAAGGCCTGTGGCTTGAGCCATGATTCCGAGGCGGGCGCCGTTCATCAAAGACATTACGTATTTGATCAGTCCTAGTTTACGTTCGCCGCAAAGTTCGGCTTTTGCATTTTTGAAAGTAAGTTCGCAAGTCGGAGAACCTTTGATACCCATTTTATTTTCAATGCGACGTACATTTACTCCACCATCTTTTTTATCGTAAATGAACATGGAAAGTCCGCGACCATCTTTAGTTCCATCTTCCGAACGTGCAAGTACAAGGTGAACATCCGAATCTCCATTGGTAATGAATCGTTTTACTCCATTCAGGTACCAGCATTTATCTTTTTCACTATAAGATGCACGAAGCATCACGGCTTGTAAATCGGATCCTGCATCAGGCTCAGTCAAGTCCATAGACATGGTTGCTCCTGCACATATGCGAGGAATATAGCGGCTATGTTGGTCTGCATTTCCAAATTCATAAAGTGTTTCGGCGCAATCCTGCAATGCCCAAAGGTTACAGAATCCGGCATCTGCACGCGATACCATATCCGAAGCCATGATAAAACCTACCATCGGGAAGTTCAATCCGTTGTAACGGCGAGGCATGGAAATACCCATCAATCCGGCTTGTGCACAGGCATCCAGGTTTTGTTGAGTTCCTGCGGCATATTTTACACGGTTATTGATAACCTGTGGACCTTCATGGTCAACGCTTTCGGCATTGGGACCAATGATATCTCCGCAGATTTCGCCTACTATTTCCAATACTTTTTCATAGCTGTCCATTGCATCTTCGAAATCAATGGGAGCGTAATCGTATTTATCTTTGTCTGTATAATTTTTTTCTTTCAACTCCACTATTCTTTTCATCAACGGATGATTCAAGTGGTGTTTTAATGACGGATTATCTGAAAAAAAGTTTGCCATTATTGTTTGTTTTAAAACTTCACGTTATTCATATTTCTGAAAAATAATTTCTCAACATTCCATCCACATCTACTTCTTCCGATTTAATTTTTTGTTTCGGAATAATATAAACTACACCTTTTCTGGAATACAGGAAAAAATAGTCCTTGATTTCTTCATATTTTTCCAATTCACTGAAAGGTAATGTTTTATTAGATGATAATGTGCTGATTTCTATTTCTTTGTCATTAAAAGTCATTTGCCGTATGCCAAAGGCTTCCGGATTCTTAACTTTTATCGCAAGTCCCCTTTGTCGCAATGATTCTTTTGATTTTTTCTTCACAAAGAAAATATACAGAATGGTGATCAGTATAAAACATGAAAAGACCGTAAATATCGAAACATTTTGATAAGAAAGATATATCGCATTGATGATAATAAGTACTATTGCAGTAATAAAAAGCAAAGGCATCAATGCTTTATACAAAGGAATCTTTTTTCCACGGTAATACTCCTGGAAAACCATCCAGTCTTCAACTTCCAGATCAAAAGATATTTTCATGTTTTTTTTAGTTACGAGTTACAAGTTACAGGTTACAAGTTACAGGTTACGAGGTTTGTCACTTCGTCACCCGCCACTTTGTCACTTGCTGTTTTTCTTATAATACTTGATCATTTTAGGAATCACGGTTTCCACATCTCCGGTAATCACATAATCAGCAACGGAATTGATGGGAGCGTAAGGATCATTGTTAATGGAAATGATCATCGCTGATTCCTGCATTCCTGCAATGTGCTGGATTTGTCCGGATATTCCACAAGCGATATATAATTTGGGACGTACGGTGACTCCTGTTTGACCGATTTGACGCTCATGTTCTGCAAATCCGGCATCGACGGCTGCGCGAGAAGCCCCGACTTCAGCTCCGATTGTATTCGCCAGATTATACAATAACTGGAAGTTTTCTTTGGATCCCATTCCATATCCTCCGGCAACAATGATCGGAGAAGATTTGATATTTACTTTCGATTGTTCTACCTGGCGTTCAATAATTTTGATAACGAAATCCGCATCGGATGCATATTTGGAGACATCGTATTTTACAGTTTCTCCTTTATAATTTACATCATAGATTTCTTTTTTCATTACGCCTTCGCGAACAGTTGCCATTTGGGGACGGCAATCTGGATTGATAATTGTTGCAACAATATTTCCTCCGAAAGCGGGTCGGATTTGATATAATAGATCTTTGTAAATTTTATTTTCCTTTTTTTCCTCATGATCGCCGATTTCGAGAGAAGTACAATCGGCAGTCAATCCGCTTCCCAATGCAGAAGAAACACGAGGGCCAAGGTCACGCCCGATTCCGGTAGCGCCCATTAAAGCGATCTGGGGTTTTTCTTCAGCAAAAAGTTTAACCAAAATAGAAGTATGGGGAAGCGTTGTATAAGGATACAATTTTTCGTTGTCGAAAACATGCAGCTTATCTACTCCGTAAGGAAAAATCTGAGCGCCGATGCCATCCAATTGACTTCCTATGGCAACAGCTTCGAGTTGGCATTTCAATTGATTGGCGAGTGAGCGACCTTTGGTAAGTAATTCAAGACTAACATCTTGCACAGTGCTATTTTCTAATTCGAGATATACAAACAGATTATTCATTGTCTTAGCCGATTGTGTGATTAGTGATTAATTCTACCATTAATTCTTCGATATCCACATCTGAAGAATCAAGGGTTTTACTCTCTTTTGCCTGAAATACGACATTGTCGATTTTCTTTACTTTGGTGGGCGACCCGGATAATCCGCATTGTACCACATCGGCATTAACATCAGCTACGCTCCATTCTTCCAGATTGAGATAAGGACGAATGCTGTATAAATCTTCATAATCAACATCTTCAGCTTGTTTTTCGGTGATTGTGCGTGCGTGTTTGTATTTCTGTAACAATTTGGCATTTCTCGGGCGACATTCGGGAGCTGATCCGTTAACAGTCAGCAAGATGGGAAGTTTACCTTCTACTACTTCAAAACCTCTTTCCAAGCGGCGTTTGATTTTGATTTTTCCTTTTTCGACCGACAAAATTTCTTCTGTATAAGTGATTTGAGGAATTCCTATTTTTTCAGCAACCTGAGGACCTACCTGAGCGGTATCTCCATCAATAGCCTGACGACCGGAAATGATAACGTCGAATTTACCGATTTTGCGGACTGCCATAGATAGCGCATAACTTGTGGCCAGTGTATCGGCTCCGGCAAAAGCTCTGTCAGTTAATAAATAACCATTGTCGGCTCCACGATATAAACCTTCACGAATAATTTCGGCGGCACGTCCCGGCCCCATTGTGAGTAGTGTTACCGTAGATCCCGGATATTGGTCTTTCAAACGTAATGCTTGTTCCAAAGCGTTTAGGTCTTCCGGATTGAATATGGCAGGTAAAGCGGCGCGATTTACTGTGCCATCGGCCTTCATAGCGTCTTTGCCAACATTACGGGTATCAGGAACTTGTTTTGCGAGTACAATAATTTTTAATGTCATTTCTATGATATTAGTTTAAAATGAATAACATTGAATTTATTATGAAGAGACAAAAATAATATTTTTATTTCAAAAAAAGCGAAAAGAGGCGAAGGGAATTTGTTTTTCAAAAGAGAAGGTTAAAGCGCTTATAAAAACAAAAAGTCATGAAAGAAATACCTTCATGACTTTTTATTAAATATTTTGATTGACCCTTAATTATTGTTTTGGAGTCATTTTTTGAACAGCTTCAGCATATTTTTGACCTATTTCCTGGAATTTTTTCATTTGTTCAGGAGTGAAGTTAGGCATGAATTTTTGAGCATCTGCAGCTATTTTTTGAGCTTGTTCTGAATATTTTGCATATTCTTGAGTAGCAGCAGCGTCGCCTTTAGCAACTTTTTCCATAACCGGAATCATGTCATTCATGAGTTTTTCATAATTAGCGATGAATTCGTCAGCATTAGCAGCTTCTCCGGCAGGAGCAGCAGGAGCTTCTTCTTTCACTTCTTGTTTAGCTTCATCTTGTGCAGGAGTTTCTTCTTTTTTTGTACTGTTACAAGCAGCGAATGATACCATCATAGCTACTGCGAAAAGAATCATTGAAATTTTTTTCATTTTGATAGAAATTAAAATTATAAATAATCAAGTAAAAAATATTTAAAGTTTAGAGTTGTTTAATAAAACGCGACAAAATTAATAATTATTAAAATAAAACAAAACTTTAGAGATGAAAATATTTATTTTTTTATAAATTTGTCCAACTTCCGTTTTTATATACTTCGAATTTACTGCTTTGTGTATTATAGCGTAACATTCCTTCTACTGGTGATGTGGGACGATCGGCATCCGTACCGACCGGAACCAAGATAGCTCCTTTGTTGTTTTCTCCCTGTGAAATTACAAGGTTGCTCCATTGTGGAGAAGTAGTAGAGCCTGTATTTACTTGTAAAAGATTAACGTCTGTGTTGTAAACGATTAATCCTGTAGCCGGATTGGCGATTGCATTGATTTGTGCAGTTGTCAAACGTGAAATCAAGAAACCTTTATTTGTGCTTTCCAATTCTAAAACGCTGGAAGGATCGGGATTTTCCGAATTATCTCCTATTTTTACCTGAGCTTGTGCTGCTGTGGGTAAAAGCATTAATGAAAATAAAAGGATAATTAAATTTTTCATATCTGATTTTTTAATTTACAAATTATTACTGTTTTACATCAAGAGGAATCCAGTAAAGGCCATTATATCCTTCTAAATGATTTCTTTCGGAATTATAACGAATGCTTCCCTGTATTCCACTTCCGGCGGTTCCGGTTGTTATCTTTGTTTTATCGGATGCGTTATAGCTTATATCAAAGTTTTTTACTTTTGCATCATATTTAATGGTGATAAAAAGGACCGTACGTGAAAAATACTCATTGGATATGAATCCTGTAAATGGATTTTCTCCAAAACAAATGCCTTCAACTTGTCCGTATTTAGTGGCATCCCCAAGTTCTTTTGAAAAAGCGGAACCTGTGGACATATCGTCTCCCTGGAAACCGGAATACACTCTGACATAATGATCACCTGTGCCTTGATCCTGATATCCGATCAAAGCTACTTGATTGATTCCTGCGTTATCTGCTCCGGTTACTAAAAAATCAATATTATTATGACGTTTGAAAAGTTTTGCCGGATATTTATTTCCTTGTAGTTCAGGAAAATTGGGTAACAGATATTCAGTAGTTCCATAACCTGCAGAAGCGCTTGTCCAATCTTTTGTAAATAAATGAATAATATCATTTCTTATGGTAATAGCTTCACAATCATAAGGGGTATTATTGCCGGTTGTAGGAGTCGGATTCAATCCTTGTTCCGGATAATAAAAGCGAATGGTTTGTATTTTATTAAAAGGGATGGTAGCATCTCCTGTTAAAGGAATGTCGTCTAAATTGATTTTATGAATGGCTAAATCGGTTCGGGCGCCATTTCCATTGTTTCCGGTATCCGCTATATACAAATAGTAACCATCTGCGGCTAAATCTTCCCAATCTATATTTGTTATTCCTTGTAAAGTAATTGTCTGGATAATCCCTCCTGTAGTTGGTTCAATTGCATAGATTTTAGGTTCTCCGCCACTATCATTATGCGACCAAAGTTTTCCTCTGCAATATTCCAAACCGGAACTTTCATTCAAAACTGTGCTTAAGTTTTTTTCGGCAGGAATTGTGAAACCGGTTGCTTGTGAATATAGATTGCTATATAGAGGTAATAAAAAGCATAAAACCTTGAATATTAATTTCATTACGCTATAGGTCTGAAAATTAAGGATTAAATTTGGTCACAAAGTAAACAATTTTCGAAGATAATTGTTTAATCTGTATATGTTAAATTTGTTTATTAAGTTAAAAGGTAAAAACTAAAAGGCTGATTAGAATATTCATATTGAAATCAATATGAACATTTTTGGGTGCACGGTACGCGGTGCACGGTGCACGAATTGCTTACGCCTGATAGTGCACTACATCTGATAAACCGACCGTGCACCGTGTACCGTGCACCCAAAAACATTCAATTAGGTCACACTTTGAAAATCAAACAATTTCTTAATCATTAAATAAAATAATCATGAAAAAGACAGATGGAGAAAAAATTATGACAACCAATCAGGGAACTCCTGTTGACAATGATCAGGCTTCCATCACAACGGGTAATCCGACTTTTACTTTGTTGTCTGATACTCACTTGGTTGAAAAACTGGCCCATTTTGACAGGGAAAGAATTCCTGAAAGAGTGGTTCATGCTAAAGGAGCCGGTGCCCACGGTTATTTTGAAGTTACACACGATGTGACAAAGTATACACGTGCTGCTTTCTTGTCTGAAATAGGAAAGAAAACAGATGTATTTGTCCGTTTTTCAACAGTGGGTGGCGAAAGAGGTTCTGCCGATTCTGCCAGAGACCCACGCGGATTTGCCGTAAAATTTTATACGGAAGAAGGAAACTATGATATGGTAGGCAATAATACTCCGGTATTTTTTATCCGTGACGCCATCAAATTTCCTGATTTTATTCATACACAAAAAAGACATCCGGCTACAAACCTGAAGGATCCGGATATGTTCTGGGACTTTTTATCATTGACTCCGGAAAGCATTCATCAGGTGACTATTTTATTTTCCGACAGGGGAACTCCTTATTCATATAGGCATATGCATGGTTTTACAAGCCATACTTTCATGTGGTATAACAAAAAAGGAGAATATTACTGGATTAAACTGCATTTTAAATCAGATCAAGGTTCTAAAAACCTGACAATGGAAGAAGCTGCTTCGTTGGAAAGTTTGGATCCCGATCATGCTACCAGAGATTTGTCTGAAAGTATCAAAAACGGAAATTTCCCTTCGTGGACAGTATATGTTCAGATTATGACTCCGGAAGAGGCGAAAAAATATAAATTTGATCCTTTTGATATAACAAAAGTTTGGTATCAAGGTGATTATCCGTTGATTCCGTTTGGGAAAATGGTATTGAACAGAAATCCTGAGAATTATTTTTCGGAAGTAGAACAAGCTGCATTTTCTCCAAGCAATTTTGTGCCTGGTATTGCTGCTTCTCCTGATAAGATGTTGCAGGGGCGTCTGTTCAGTTATCCGGATACACATCGCCATCGCTTAGGCGCCAATTTCCATATGATACCGGTTAATGCGCCTAAATCCGAAGTGCATTCTTATCAACGTGACGGATTTATGAATATGGATACTGCTGGAGCTCCTAATTATTATCCGAATACATTTGGCGGAGCTGCACCTGATTCATCTTATCAAATGCCTCCGGTCGATGTTCAGGGTATGGTGGCCAGACACGAATATGTGTTGTCTGATATAGATTTTATACAAGCCGGAGAGTTGTATAACAGGGTAATGTCTGATAATGATAAAGCGAATCTGGTTAAGAATATTGTCTCTCATTTGAAAAATGCCCAAAAACGTCTGCAATTAAGGCAAACAGCATTGTTCTATAAAGCTCATGTAGATTATGGCATTCAAATAGCCAAAGGCTTGGGACTGGATGTCAATGAGGTGATCCGGTTAGCCGGCATGCCGCAGGAGGAGAGGGTGAGAGCCACGATGTAGAGAATTAGGAATTACGAATTAGGAATTACGAATTACGATTTTTTTGCGAGTAATTTTCATTCCTAATTCGTAATTCCTAATTAAAACGGGTATCCGATCGCAAAATAAAGTGCATTGTTCTTTTTAATGTGATCCAAATCCTGGAAAAATACCCAAGGATTGGTATCTATACTAGCCGGATCATAAATTTTCCTTCCCCAATCAAATCGTATAATCAGGAAGCTTAAATCTACACGCAATCCTATCCCGGCTCCCAAAGCAAATTCTTTGTAAAATGAGTTTAATTTGAATTGTCCGTTAGGTTGATTTTCATAGTTCTTGATTGTCCAAATATTACCGGCATCTATGAATGTTGCAAATTCCAGCATCTGGATGAATTTGTAGCGATATTCTACATTAAATAATAGGTTTATATCTCCTGTATGCGCTGTTAAATCCTGGTTTTCATCATCACTGGGACGATAAGATCCCGGACCAAGATTTCTTGTTGTCCAACCTCTGACGCTGTTGGGACCTCCGGCATAATATCTTTTTTCAAACGGAAGAATGGTAGAATTCCCGTATGGATAAGCAGCTCCGATTGCTGCGTGCATGGCTATTCCGTTTTTTTCATCTAATTGAAATGTTTGAGAAAAATCAAAATCCGCTTTAATGTATTGTGCAAAAGGATTTCCGAGTATCTGATACTGTCCGTTTTCATTTTTAGCTGCTTTGGAGAGACTAAAGATGCCTTGCAACACATTTCCGGAAGTTTCAGCCCCATAACGTAGTGTGTAAAGTCTTTCTTTGTATTTTCCGGCGTTGATATTGGAGTAAGTTCCACTATATCCGATTCCTGCAGTAAACACGTTGTCGTAGGTGGCGCGTGTGAGAAAGTTGGTTTCTTCGTTGAGATATTCTTCAAAACTTTCTGACATCCAAGGCATCATTACATAGTTGATATCCAGAAAGTTAAGAGAATGAGTAATGCTGGCGGTTCTTTTTGTCCGGTTCCATTTATATTTCCATGACAGGCTGAAGAAATTCCGGATATATTCCGGTCTTTTTTGTAAATCGAAATCGGCTCCGAATTGTGTATTGGCCTGAAAACGCCTGCTGATTTTATTGGATAAAAAAGGAAAAACAATTCTTGGAATTGTGAGCGATACTCCTGTTCCGACTTCAAAATAGTTATTATTAACAAGATCATTTTCGTCGGTACTGCTTATAAATTCGTAAGCTCCACGCAATTTGACGCTTAAGTTTTCCGAGCCATTGAATATATTTCCATGGCTGTAAGTAATGTTGGAAGCAATACCCAGGTCTCCTGCTTTATTTGTACCGTCTATCCCGAATTGTATTTCATGTATATCGGCTTGAGTCAGAAAGATATCACAATCCAGTTTAGTGGTGTCGTTCACCACAACTTCTTTATATATTATGCCGCCTTTGTTTACGGCGCTGAGGGAATTTATCAGATTATAGGTGCGTTCGGTTGCACGTTCGCTGTAAAATTGTCCGGAACGCACAGTTATATTATCATATAAAATGCGGGGACGGAGGAAATGACTCTTATCATAAACAATTTCCAGATCCCGGTATTTTGTCGAATCCTGAGCTCTGAATCTTCGTTGTAGGATGGGGTCATAACCGCTCAATACTCTCACTTTGTTGATCTGATAACGTTTCATGCCAGTTGTATCCCTAAGTATTAGTTTTAAATCAACCTGATTCGATCTTAATGTGGTATCAGCTTCATAATAGAGATTTTCTGTAGTAAAAGTATAATAACCTGCATTTCTGAACAGCTGGCTGACATTTTCTCTTTCGGCATCCAAAGCTTTCATAGCGAATATGTCTCCGGTTTTTAACAATCTTCGATTTCTTTTTTCTCTGTTTTGTAAGAGTTTGATGGCGTCTTTTTCCGGGACTTCGATTGAGTAGTTACGAATACGATAAGGATCATTGGCAGTGATATTATATTTGAGTTTGATCTTTTTAGGAACGGTATCAATTTTTACAGTTACGTCGGCATTCAGATAACCTTTGTTTCCTATTTCTGTTTTAAGTTCATTGACAGATTGGCGGGTTAATTTCGAATCGTATATCACAGGAGGTTCTCCTGCTTTTTTTAATGTACGTTTGAACCAATTGGTCGTGTCTCCGGCCAAACTATATATTCTCAGCCTTATTTTGGAATAATTGGGTTTTTGTTTGACGTAATCTCTTAGTTCTGCATTATCAACGTTTTTTGTGTCGGTTTTGACATCCATTTTATCCAATAAGTATTTTCCTTCGGGAACGTATTTGGTGATGCTGCAAGCGCTCAATAGCAAACAAAGGACAATTGACAATTGACAATTATTAATTGATGCTGTCAGTATTGATTTTAATTTTTTCATTTTTGATAGAATCGTTTTTTGTTTTTTCATTGTCAATTATCAATCGTGAATTGTCAATTCTTTTTCTCCTGAATGCCCTCTGAAACAGCTCCCTGAATGTCTTGGCGCTTTTCTTATATACGAATCCGAGGCCCTGTGTGGTTAAAGCCTGTTCGTAATATTTATCATTGGTAACAGTATAAAATTTGAGACTGTATTCACCTGTTTTATTCAATTTGTACAGAGCCTCGAAATCGCCTGTAAAATTGGTTTTTGCATTGGATGGAACGTCACTTCTATATCCCAGATTGGTATTGATTGTGAGCCGGTTATTGAAGAAACGGGAAGAAACGCTTACATCCATTTCGACATTGGAAAAATTATCGTCTCTGGAGTAGAAATTGGTTCCGATTGTCCAGTTATCATGTAGTACTCCTGCCAGCAAATTGTTCAGTTGGGTACTCAATGTGGATGATGCCAATGAAGTCCAGATGGAAATTTTTTGTGATTGATCTGATGGTTGAGGCATATAAAAAGTTCCCATTGCCAATAAATATGCCACTTCTTTGATCTTGATTTCATCGGAATTCATGATGCTTTCCGCAGTTCTTTGTACACTTTCGTCCACAGTCGGCAATTCGACATCATAATTAATTTTCATTTTCTTAATATCTCCCGATACGTTCAGGATACAATTTACCGGAACCCGTGTGGCCGGTAAGTATTGATTGGTTGCAAAACTTTCGTCCAATGTAGCCAGATCAGCTCGTAAACTATACATGGCTGTTACATTAAAAGCTGTCGCCATTGGGTCGCCCTGGAATGTGACTTTACTTCCGTTTTTTATGGTAAACTCTCTTTTGGCAATATTTTTGAGTGAGAGGGCTATTTTTCCTTCTTCCATTGTATAATCGCCCAGTAATTTCATTTCTGATGAGCTCAGATCGTAATTCATCGTGATATTTCCGGAACCATTGACTGTAGCCGCATCTTTGGTAGAAGGATTGATGATTGCGCCAAGTGTTAATTCCGGCCCTATATCCGCATTCAGTTTGATTTTTATGGGAAAAGAAGATGCCGGTTTCTTTATGCTCAGGTTGCCTTCTGTAGAAAAAGAATCTACGGAATCGGTATTAACATAAACGACATAACTATATTGTTGAGCTTGCACCTCTGATTCGGGAAGTTGTACATAAACTTTTCCGGAAATCCCTTTGGGAATATTTATATCAGCTGTCATCCCTTTTTCAGTCCCTTTGAGATTGATGGCGCCTGAAGATTTTAGTGTGCCGTAGAATAAACTATCGGTTTGTATAGGATTATTTAAAAGGAGTAAATTCCGTAATTGCATACTTAATCCTACATTGAATGTATTGAAATTTTGATGAGTAATATTTCCATTGATAATCAAAGGATTATTCATATTATCCAGGATGCGGAAACGGTCGAATTTAATTGTATTGGGAGTGATGCGTATGGAATCATTCACTTTGTAGCGGACATTGGTCATTCTGACTCCAAGTCCGGCATTTCTTATAAACAGTAAACCATCCAGTTGAGGCTTTTCAAATTTACCGGTGACTGAGAGTCTGGCTTCAAAATCTCCCCGCATTCCAAAAAGATAATCTTTGACAAAGGGTTGGATCCAACCTAATTTGAGTGCGCGTACATCGGCATTCAATGAAAGGGAATCTTTATTGGTTAGAATAAATCCTGATATTTTAGAGTCCGGAGCATCCTGCTGGTGAAGTGTAAGATTGATGAAACCTGCCTGGCGACGATCACTCCACCCGCTTGCAACATCCAAATCGCCGACGCGTTCTTCTTCAATGAAAATATCTTTGATAGAGAAATTCCGGGTTAGAATGCGTGGATTTGTTAACAAACGGTTCATGATCAGACTTCCATTGATTTCGCCGTTAAATCTGACTCCCTGATATTTAATCAGATCGAGTACTTCGCCGATCAGGATTTTATCAAAACTTGCCGTCAACGTATCGTTTTCATTCAATGAAACGATTCCGTTTACTTTCAGACTTCCTTGTTTGGGTGTTGTCAATTCCAGGTCTTTGACGGTATATTTATCTTCGATGATAGAAAAATACGCAGGTTTGATATCGAAAATGTGTTTCTGCAAATTGATTTTAGAAGGTTTTAGCTGAGCATATATATCAGGTAAAGAAGATTTTTCAGACAAATTGTTTTTTACAAAATTGGCAACTAAAACCAGATTTCCATCCAATTCCAAAGCATTGTCTTTGGCTGAAAGCGTTACGTTCATGCTATCATTTGCTACGGCGATGTTTAATCCTAAATCTGTGATTTCTTGTTCTATCAATCTTTGGGTTTTAGCAGAACATACAAGTGTATTTTTATCTTTTTCTGTTTGAATATCAAAAGTTGTTGCATTCAAAGGCATCGTTCCTACTTTGATTTGAGGAAAAGAACCTTTTATATCGAAAACATTTTCCGTATCGTGATAATTCCATGACAAGTCAGCCGGAGCCATTATGGTAAGAGGTAATTCCAATGTTTGGGACAGACTTTCGGTATTCCCTATCACAAAAAAAGATGAGATCCGGGTATCCTTTTGTTTTGTTTTTGTAAAATTAAAAAAAGCGGGAAGATATTTGTTGAATGTATTATTGATCGCCACAGGCAAAGTCTCGAATGAAAATATACCTTTTATATTTCCGGATAAAACATCTGATTTAATGTCGATTATTTGTTCGTTATTAGTATCCCGATTTAGTGATAACAAGATTTGTTTCTGGGAAAAAGTTCCTTTATTGGTCTTAAATATCAGGTTACTTAGATCGAGATTCCCTTGTAAATTGTCCAAATTGTTACCTGAGATACTTCCATTCACATCACCGGAAAAATTAGCGCCAGGATATATTTTTAACAGATTTAGTTTGTCTAAATTTACATGACCGGCATGAAGTGTAAAAATTCCTTGTATATTTTTTCCTGTAGGCATAAAATATTTGCCGTCGAGTAAAAATTTTGCATTAGGATCGTTGATAGAAACGGAAGCAATGATACTGTCATTTACATAATCTCCTTTCAATTCGATGTTTTGGTAATTATATTGATTAAAAATAATGTGTTCGATAAATGCTTCGGTGTGGGCTGATATTTTTCCATTTTCACTGATGCTACCCAAAGCCGTCATTTTTAAAGAAGTCTCTCCCAGAGTACTTTGAGTGCCAGTAATTGTTTGCAGATTGAAATTGATGGCCGATAAATTGATATCGAAATTTGTTTTTCCCGAAGGATAAAAATAACCGCCTTTGCCGGTAATATTCAGATTTCCCGAAGGAGAAAGCAGGTCGGCTTTCAATTGCATGTCAGGTAAAGAACCAGAGACAGAGGCCGATGCCGAAAGTCGTCCTATCCTATTGGCATAATAGTTTACCTCTTTCAGATCGTTTCCGAATAAATCGAACAATTCCGGGCTTGCATTCAATTGATCGATGTTGACCTGTAATCCGGATCGGGGCCAGTGAACATAATCGGCAATGAAAGCTTTTGCTTTCAGAATCAATAAGTTTCCATAAGTTAAATTTAATTCTTTCAGATCTATTTGAGGTAATTTTCCGGAAATGGCACCGGAAAGCTTTAATTCATCTTTAAATGAACTGAATGCCGGATAAAAAGCTTGTAAATCATAAAGATGGATTGACGATTCCAACGTCAGATCAATTGCGGCCGAATCTGCCAGATGTGCAATCTCATGACCTGTATAATCTGCAGAAGCTTTACTGATCGTCAAATTGGAGTGTGGAAGTGCTAATTTCAGATCTTTTATGTTTATTACTTTCTTTTCGGAATTGATTTTTGCCGAAATATCTTTCAATTGGAAATTATTCTTTTCAATGAAAGAAAGAGATTTGATACCTACATCCAGTTTTTCCGGATCAATCGATTTAAGTGTTAAATCTGCATTAAAATCGTGAATATGAATATGATTTGAGTCAAAAACACTATCGATGGAATTTTCGGAAAGAATATCGTAATGTAGAGTTCCTCCGGTTAAACGAACTTTATCGATTTCGATAATCATCGAGCTTTTATCCTTCCAGGTTGTATCTTCCGAAGCAAAAGCATCGATCAGGAATTGAAAATTAAAATCACTGTTCAAGCTGTCACGGTTAACATAAATCTTGAAATTTTCCAGTTGAACCGAGTTAATTTGCAGCCTGTTATTTATCAATTTAAATAGGGAAACTCCGGCAGATAAATTGTGGGCATAGAGAAGAGTATCTCCCTGTAAATCTTCGACATAAATATCCTGAGCATCTAAATGGCTGAAAGGTTTGAAGTAAAGTTTTCCGATAGTCATTTTGGTTTTAGTGATTTTCATCACTTCATCCAAGGCCAGATCTGTAATCTTTTGTTGGATTCCAGGGATCAATAACAAAAGATACAACAATAACGGTAGCCCTATCACAGTAACTACAGTTATGATACATATGCGTTTAAACGTTTTGATAAATTGTTCATTTTTGAGTGCTGTCCCATTAGGGCTCGAACCTAAACTCTTCAGAGCCAGAATCTGACATGTTACCAATTACACTATGGGACAGTTTATGACCTCATAAATGAGGATGCAAAATTATAAAAATATATCTAATAAACATACAATTTGGAGATTTGTTTAGAAAATTATCGGGATCTTTTGATTTGAAATCGATATGAAACTAAAAATTAAAAGAGAAAACTAAAAGTGGATTTGTTATAATAATAAACTTTTCCTCCTTTCATAATGTTCTAACCTTTATTAATTACAGTGAAAGGGGAATTATCCTCCCTTCACCACGAGCGCAGCGAGTTCACAAGGGAGCGAAGCGACCTTCCCCTTTCACAAAAAAACAAAGTTATGAATTCAACCAGTATCAAAATCAAGTTCCGTCCTTCGTCCGTCCCTGAGCGCGAGGGTTCGCTCTTTTTCCAGTTCATTTTCAATTGTGAAGTCAAAGTGTTAACCACGCAGTACAAGCTTTTTTTTCATGAATGGAATCCTGTTCTGGAAAAGGTCAAACTCGGTTTTTCTTCTCCCTTGCGCGAGCCTTATTTGCAAAAGCTCTCCGCAGACTTGTCCCGTGAATATGAGATGCTTGAGAGCCATATCCGTCGTTTGGAAAAACTTCGTGATTTCAGTTTAAAAGAGTTTGTCAATCTCTATCGTAAAAACAACAGTTGTTGCTTGCTTTCCGTTTTTGTCGATGAACTCAAACCCATTCTCTTGGCTCAGGGCAAAGAGCGTGCTGTTGAGATTTATCAAAGTCTGGTCAATAAATTCTTGCGATTCAATAAAAATGAAGATTTTCCGCTTGAAAAATTAGACAGTAAGGTTGTTAAAGACTTCGAAGTCTATATGTTGAATAAAGGCAATGTTCCCAACACATCATCTTTTTACATGCGCTGCCTGCGTGC
>JAVBLQ010000079.1:0-7025 GCA_031553435.1 Bacteroidales bacterium
CAGCACTGGCATAAACACCAAGAACAAAAACTTTCTTTGGAGTTGTATCTATTTGTACTACATTATTTAGTTTTTGTCCGAATGGAAAATAATATTGAGCATTCATATTGAAAGAGTTAATGATTAATACCAAAATAAAAAAGAAATATTTGTTCATCGGATTACTTTTTTTTCTTTTTTGAATTATCGTTGTAGCCTGTAAGCTTAAAATTAACAGGCAATGTATAAGGAGATTCTATTGCGACTCCATTTTCTCTTTTGGGATTCCACTTAGGCATACTTTTTACCATTCTAACAACTTCTTTATCACAAGACGGGTCTAATGATTTTTTTATTTTCACATCAGTTAAACTTCCATCTTGCTGAACAGTAAACATAACAACAACTTTTCCCTGAATGCCTTGTTCTGCCGCTAATACCGGATATTTCAAATGGCTATTAATCCATCTCCACATTTCAGTTTCTCCTCCTATAAATTCAGGCTCTTCATAGTTAGGTATTTCTTTGTTAGTTTCTCTATTATTGTTACTCTCTTCTATATTTTTATTGCTAATATCAATATTTTTGTCATAATCAATTCTATCCAATTCTTCATAAGGAATGAATTTACCACTTGAATCTTTTAAATTTGTTTTCCATAATCCGCGTTTTTTAACATAATAATATTCTTTGATTTTTGTTTCATTTTTTTGATGAACTAGGCTATAAAAGACTAATTTTTCGGTCTTTTTTAGGACATCGTGATGTTCTCCTGCAATGATTTCTTTCTTATAAATTGCTTCACATTCAATTTTTTCTCCATGTTCGTCAATATAATTCCATTTTTCAATTTGGTTCAATTTTGGAAGTTTCAAAACTATATTAGAATTTTGGAAAGTATATTCTTTCTTTGGAATTCCAAATGAAGGATTTTCAAAAGAATGATAAATTCTTTTTACCGCATTTTCGGATAAAATTAGATTTTCTACAGTCATTGCTGTTGGCATATTGTCCATATAAAGAGTAGCTGAAATTTTATATTGTTGATTTTGTACAGAGTCAAATGAAACTATTCTTTTTATGCCTGTTTTTTTATTCGTTTCAGAATCAATCACATAATACATTGCCTTATTATAAGGTTTTTCAGGAATGAGAAAATCTATAATATTAACGTCCTCTTCTGAATCATAAAAAGTTGATTTTTTTTGATTCATTATATTTTTCACATCCTCTTTGGTCATGTAATATACCTCATCTCCAATAGCTTCTATTTCTTTCTCTGTAGGTTTGTATCGCAATGTATATATTCCGCTATTACATGAAAATGTAGTAATAAATTTGTTATTTAACTTTTCAGCGAAAGAATCTTCTTCCTCTGACATATAATTGAAATATTTTAATGGATGCCATACCGCATCATTCTTTTCGTCTATTGCAAAAACCAATGTTGCAGGAGAAAAACTTTTTATTTTAGAAAGTACTGTATTCGGAATTGTTAAATACATGTAGGCAGAACTGTCATCATAATCTAAAAGTCCGTATAATTTAATTGTATCGGATTTATCAGAAACGATATAAAATATAGCAGGATTGAGATAATCAAAATCTTCTTTGGAAAAATATTTCATCAATTCTTGTTTTGCTTGATTAAAATCTGCTTTTGATGGTTGAAATGTGATATCTTCTCGAAAAATCTTTTTGTCAGCATTGTCATACCAATCAAAGGATTCTTTTAGTGTATAAGTGCCTAAAATTCCTTTTTCAATTACGGTTTCTGGATTGAAACTGTTTTCTTGTGCGTATAAGCATAGAGCTGCCAATAATAGGCCATAGATAATAATAATTCGTTTCATAAATTTCATTTTTTACTTGTTCAAAATTTCCTTAATGATGATATCATAATGCAAAAATTGTCTGATGAGATTTTTGCGTTGCTGTCTAATGTGTCTTGTTTCAAGTGTCCGCGGCAAGTTGCAGCCAACGTTCCAGCGGCTGCCTGTGAGCGAGATTGCGGTGGACTTCACTGTCCGCCGAGACGAAAGCCGAAGCGGGTGACAAAAGTTCAATTAACCACTTCAGCCCGCTTGCAGGCAGGACGTGAGTTAGGCGTTCGGCATTCTAATATCAATTTTTATAAATCACTAACCTTATGCGGTTAAAGTTTTTCATATTTTCCAATTCTATTTTTGCTCCATTTGAAGTTTGCCAAACTTTTTCCGCATAATTTTCTTTTGACTTGCTTTCAATTGGTTTTCATACTTTTTGTGTAATGCAATCTTCCAAAAACTTCAATTTATTTTTAAATGTTTCTTTTGCAGTTTTTTCCAAAAACGACTTTAGAAAATCTGTTTTTTCCCAATCAATAATAATCGTTCTTACCAAATCATTTGCTTTTGTAGAATAATATATAATCGAATTTGAAATCAATGAATCTTCCTGTATCAAGTACGATTTACAGGTATCTATTTCATATTTGTTAGGATTCCAAGAATCTCCAACTCCAATTTTGTGATTAGGTGTAATATCAAATATTTTCCATTTCTGTTCGGCTAAATCAACGTCTTTCAATTTCAAATTACCCAAATTCTCTAAGATAAGATTTAGACGTTCAATAAAAATGCTGTCGGATTTTGCTGTACCCAATGACTTTGGATCTAATTCAGCGTTATTTGCAAAATAATGTATATGTATATTATTGTCAACAATTTCCATTAACCCAAATAACTGTTTATTTTCTGTTCTGAATTTTAATAATTCATTATTCTTGTTTAAATTTCGACAGCGATAAGAACGATGCTCATTATAGAAACTCAAATTTTCTTTTATTTTTTGAATGAGTTTTATTGAATTGTTTTCAGCTTTTGCAATATAAGTCGCTGTATCATTTCCGTAAATATGTAATAATTCATTCTGCCAAACAAACGAGCTGATAATGTTAATCTCTTGGGGTAAAATACACGTAAAATCGGTTAATTGTATTGTGTCCATTTTTGTATATACCTTTTCAAAACCGATAGGATTTCCATGCCATGAATAAAATTTCTCACTTGTTTCGATATTTTCATAAGTAATGTCATTATCAAGGCATTTGTTTAATTTAAATGGATTCTCAATCTTCAATATCTCAAATGCACTTGTTAAATAATAAGTCGTATCAATTTTATTAATCAATGGTGTTTTGGATTCTATTTCGTATTCTATACCTGTCTTTTTATCTTTAAACCATGTTTTTCCGCCCCATTCGCCAAAATCCAAAGAGTAAACATCAAATTTTTCATCTTCAAATATCAAATCATCCGCTTTATCAATTTCCTTCCATGTAAAATTTTGTGTATTAAAATAATATATCTTGTCATCCATATATGGTTTTAAAATAATACTGTCATTTTTCACAAAGAAATCTAAATAGAAAACATCCATTTTCTCAGGGCAATCAACTATTTTCTCCATTTTCCCATTGAAAAAAATGTATAACCATCTTTTCCTTTGTCCTCCATACTTTAAAACTCTTTGCTCAAAAAGAACATAAAATTTGTCGTGATACTTAAGAGCGTGCGTCATATCTCCTTTTATATCGAAGGAAATAGTATCTTGATAAAGAGAAAAACCGCTATCAAAATGTATTACATTTATAGCTTTTTGCTTTTCAACATTTGTACAAGCCAAAAACAAAAGAGGAATTATCAGATGTATCAGGTTTATATTTTTCATCTCTCAAATTTTATAGTTATTTATTTGCATTCATGTGAGCTGACGCCTAATGTTCCGCGGGTTGCTGCTGTTGCCGTTGTTTAGACGAGAGACAAAACTTTCAAATACGACGAAAGTTCGGACGAATGCCGAACTTTCAAAATACCACAAGGCAATGGCGGCAGACCAGCAGTTGGGTGCTGGTTTTGTTCTATTTCAATCTCTTTTGTAAAGTATTACTATTCAACAATGACTTCATTTGCGTAATAGCATTTGTATTTTCTATCCAACGCTTTGGGGTTAAAGAAAATCCATTGGAACCTGACATGTTTTTAATTCCATCGAATTCGATGGAATTAAAATTAGGATTATTAAATTGTTCCCATAATCCCTATGAATTCTATGGTACTGCGATTGCGCATCCAGTTTTGAAGTATGTAATCACTTCGTTCACTGTCTCTATGTCTGGCGATATCAGTTAGTGATATGAAGTCTCCTTTTTCTTCCTGATATAGAATGATAGCTGTCCCTTGAACATTAATAGATTCCTTTTTGCTCATTGCTTTCTATTTTTAGTCCTCAAATATATGAATTTGTTCAAATATTATTTAGCGTACTTTCCTTAACTTGAGACCAACATGCTGGGGGCGGGGTACGGGATTGCTCGCCGAAAAACAAAAGCTCAATTACCGATTTCAGCAACCTTAAAAGACAGGCAATTGGTCGTTTTGAATAAAAAAGTGAGCTTTTAAATCGCTTAATTTTTGCATATCCCGCTGCATATTTTTTGCCTCATCAAGGGGAATAGGTATCGATATATTGCCCCAAAGGGTACTGACAACCAGCATTTCTTCTACAAATACACTGTATTTGCTATTTCTTATCTGGTCTAATCTGTTGCCTATTGCTCCCCCAAATAGTTGCACCAATTCTACTGCATCATTAGAAATTGCGGTTATTTAATAGTTGCTTATTGATTCAATAAATCGTTCCCAATCACCCTCTACATCCAATAGAAATACATCTTCCTTACCGAATACTTTTCTACATTTCTCTGCATAAGGTTCGTGCGTTTCACTTTTGGATAAATACATGTACTGAAATCCATTATCTTCGATAAGTTTTCGGTATTTTTCATATTTATCGGTATCTCCACCGCTAAATATTCCCGAATATTTTATCTCTACAAAAAATCGCCTGCCATTATAATCAATTGCTAAATCTGCTGAACCTCTACTTTTCTTTCCATCTTGAATTTCAAAACTTGAGAATTTATATTGTTGCTCAATTTTTACATCGCTGTTTAATTCTTCCTGCAAACATTTAGCGATTGTTTGTTCAAACACCCAGCCTTTTAGCGATTTATCAACTTCTGCCGTTTGGCAAAAAGACAAAGAAACCAAAGTTTGTTTTGCTTCTTCCAAGTTTTTCTCAAACTCGGCATTAATTTTCGCATTGTCGTATTTCATCTTATTGCGAGTTTTACGTCCACTCCTTATTGTAGACTTTAAATTTGTTTTCCTGTTCTTACGGCTTCACAGGTCTTGCCTCGTTATTACAAATGTAAGTCAGCACTGTTATATGCGTTCTCGTCCTACAACTTGCAGCCAACGTGCCGCCAGTTGGATTTGGGGCGGCGGGCGGGCTCGGAAGTGTCCACCGACACTGAAGCCCACGCGGTGGACTGCACTTGAAAACTACTCGTCAACCGCCCTAAAGCCAGACTGGCAGTTGGGTGTTCGTACACATCACAATAGATACATTAAGACAAACAGAATATCTATATATTCTCCTCTTCTTAATACAGTAACTTTTATTTGTTTTCCCTCTTCTTTCATCTCATTGAAAAATTCTTTTTCGGTTAAATCTTTCACTTTCTTGTTATTGATTGAAACAATGGTATCGCCTAATCTAATCCCATTTTTGTAAGCATCCGATTGATAATAAATGGACATTACTGTAGCAACGTCATTCGTTTTCATCGCATAAAAACCAGTTAAGGTTGATTTGAAAGCCTTTTGTGATTTGGAATTTTTGGTCAGATATAATTTTTGGACACGATAGTCTATTGCATAATTATATCGATTCAATATCTCGTTTCCAAGTAAACCATCATAATCTGTCTTCGAAAAAACGCCTAATGTATCTTTTGAAAAACTTATTATGGGGTTGTCAATTATGTTATTTCCCAATTTGATTGAATTAATTCGGAAATCTCCACCATCAGAATTTCCACCTAATGCGCCTCCAAATAATATCGTGTAATCAATGATGTTTTGAGGCAATATATTTTTCATTTTTAATGATTGGAAATAAGGAGAATTTAAAATAACAGCATCTGAACAACCTAAGTCAACTAATAATTTTGTTGTAATTGTTTGATTTGTTTTTGTCGTTAAATCAACAAGCAAATAAATTCTACCTTTATTGTATTGAAATGGAATTATTGTTTCGTATTTTTTCGAATTAATAACAGTATCAATCTTCAATGTCAATTTTTCATTATCAATAATTAATATCTGATTTTTAATGAACTCGTTACCAATAATTCCTGCAATGTCATCTCCATTTATATCTGTTAATTTCAAAATAGGAGAATTGGTAAAATCATGAACATAATTACCAACATTTATTTTTACTGTATCCTTGATAAGCAAGACTCGTTTATACTCTGTTGCTCCTGCACCGCGCATTTTTGCAGTATCTAAATTTGATTTTATGATTGAACTATGCTTTTTTACAAATGTGCTGTCAAGGTACAATCCGCTGGCCCCCGTATCAAAAACAAAACGTCCTTTAATAGAATCATTTATGAAGGCATGTATGTAAAAGTGTCCGTCATTCTCAAAATTTACTGCATTCTTTTTAGTCGTACAAGACGTAGATATAAAAATAATAATAGTTATTGATAATAATTTGTTTTTCATTGTGTTATTTTTTTGTATGACACCCAACTAGATTATAGCTGTAACTATTTATGTTTTCTATTACAGCAACCATCCCAAATTGGAATGATTGCTGTACCTTTTGTGTTGTTTTTATTTTTTTTTTGCAAACTGTCTTTTTTGTTTTTAATACAAAAACCCAAATAGCCAAAGTGGTATTTTGTTCGCAAAACCTGTTTCGATATTGTCGGCTGCTATATATGCATTCTCGACATTTTTTATTTGAGAATTACTCTTATTTTTTCCGCCAACTTCAAAAACCATACTGCCGTCAATTGTAAAATCGCCGTTTTCTGCGGTATTGACCTTATGTTTTGTACGCAACTGATTGGCAAAAAAAGTTTCATGTACATTGCCAATATTGATATTTTGAAATGCCAAAGAATTTATAATATTGGCATTTTCAAGATA
>JAVBLQ010000007.1:0-78111 GCA_031553435.1 Bacteroidales bacterium
TCCTTCAATAGATATAAATGTGGCTTTATTGATAGCTTGTTTTAATTCCTTTCCCGGAATAAACCGAATATTAAGATTTTTAATGTTTTGAGCAGTCACTTCTTCCTTTGTGTCACTGCCCTCGCTGTTACAAGTAAGATGAAATGATCCCCAATCACCTAATTGTACACTGTGACCTTCCAGTAGTAACCGGATGAGGATTTTTTCAAATTGAGCTATTGCCATTTCAGCTTCCTTAGGATTAAGGGTTGTTTCGTCAGAAATTGACTTAGCAATTTCTTTTTCTTGAACTTGACCAGTTGCTTTTAATACTGCATACTATTTTTTAGGAACTGCCACATCAGAAGGATTACCTTTTTCTACTTTGTTAAAAAATACAGACATAATTTAAAATTTTGGATTAATGAATAAAATTATATTTCTCTCAGATTATTAAAAGGAAGTCTTTTGATTAAGATTCCGGTTAATATTGTTATTATTCTCTTGTAAAGAATAATGATGCAAATATAAAAGATTATTTTATCATATCAAAATTTTAATACTAATTAATGTCGTATATTTGTTTTAATTGTTGCTTTTGTGTCAAATCCTGTGGTAACAACAGGTGATTTCTATTGTTTACTTACCTGAAATAATACTTAAACAGAAACTCCAAGATATTATTCTGAGAATCAAATTTATTATCGATTGTATTCCTGGAAAACTGGCAAGCATAAAAAGCTTCAAAACGAAGCCTGTAGGTTAACCGGTAACCTGCTCCCAAGCGGAAACGTGTTTTGTTGGCAAAACGTTCCTGGATATCATCTTTTGTAGTGAGAAAAACTTCGGCGTCGCCCATCAGATACCAGACATTGTTGGTGTAATATGTATTTTTATTCAGAGGGTAAACAACTTCTCCACGGATCCTGAGACGGTTTCCTACATCCCATGAATCTGAATTATTGTCATTTGACCAACGATTTTCCCAACGGATCAATCCCTTGGTTTGCAGTCTGCGGGTAGGTGTAAAATAAATTCTTGTTCCGATCATATATCGGATTTCGAAAGTTTTCAACGACTTACTTTGTATTGTATAAGATAAAGGCAATGCTGTGATAGCATCGAAATGGGGGTTGATGTTATACTCATATTGCAGTTTATTACTGAAACTATACCACTGTGGGGAACCGAAAACAAGAGATTGAAAACTGACTTCGTCCTGGAACAAATGTTTTACTTTATAAACATAGTTAAATTCGGCATTCAACCACAATTGTCCGTCGGACGAAGACTGGGATTTTATATTTTTTGAAAGTATTAAAAAAATAAGAATGATGTAAACAGATTTAATCCCCTGAATTTTCATTTTCAATACGTATCTTTGATCTCTAAAATGTCATCCACCACATACTTACTATATCCTCTCCATGGAATTGCGCCTAAATATTCTTTATAGTGGAGTTGTACTTCTTTTCCTCCGGCTTTCATCAATTTTTCGGCAATATCTTTATTAGATATTGAAAATTCAAATTCATATGATTGAACTGCTGTTCCCGGCGTTTTTGCAGAGCCTCTGAATCCGGCCTGAATCATTTTGCCCTCGTAGGTTTTGAAAACATATCCTTTGTAGACAACATAATTTAATTGTCCGGCTTTTACTCCTTCTCCAAAAGGATAATAAAAACAGACATATACTGCCAAAGCTGATCCCAATACAATGAATATTAGTGTATTGCGAATGAGTTTTTTGACAATGGATTTCTTTGGTTTTTCAGTTGAGTTTTCTTGAGTAGTCATAGTGATATTCGTTGTTAAATAAATGTTGTCTATTGAAAAAACAAAAGTATCAAAATTTTGTTCAAAAAATAAATACCTTTGCAAACAAAATAAAAAGATATGATTCAATTAATAAAAAAGTTATCGATAATTTTTGTTTTTCTATTCTCAATCTCAGGAATAAATGCTCAAATATTCAATCCTGCTCATTGGAAATTTGAAGTGAAAGATTCAGGTTCGGGAAACGCGGAATTATTGTTTAAAGTTACTCTAGATAATGGTTGGCACATATATGATATGAATTTACCGGATGGAGGTCCGGTTTCTACTTCTTTTGCTTTTGAGAAAATTTCAGGAGCGGAATTAGTAGGCAAACCGGTTGCATCATCCAAACCTGTTGAAAAATACGATCCCAATTTTGAAATGAACCTGAGGTGGTTCAGCCGTGCTGTAACTTTTTCACAAAAGATAAAAGTAACTGATATAGCTAAATTTTCAGTGGCAGGCGGTGTTAATTTCATGGTTTGTGATGATAAATCATGCCTTCCGGCAACCACCGAAGAATTTTCATTTACAAAAAAAATGCTACCGGCTGGCGTTGTTGAAGCCAAACCTACTCAATCTCAGGATGACGGACAACAACTGGCAACAACGAATGAAATAAAAAAAGACTCCATCTCTCAGGATTCATTGCAAAATGTACAAACTTCCACATCTTTAGCTGTTGAAAATACTGATTATTGGAAACCTGTTATTGAAGAATTACGAGCTTATGGTTCCGAACGGTCTGAAAATGCATCTTTTCTCTATATCTTCGCTGTTGGATTTTTAGGAGGATTAATTGCTTTACTAACTCCTTGTGTATGGCCAATGATACCGATGACCGTCAGCTTTTTCTTAAAAAGAACCAAGAACAGGAAGAAGGCGATAAGCGATGCACTCACATACGGTTTGTCGATCATCGTTATTTATTTGGCTTTAGGTTTGATAATTACGGCTATATTCGGAGCAAGCGCTTTGAATGATTTATCGACCAACGCATTTTTCAATCTGTTGTTTTTTGCCATACTCGTGTTTTTTGCCATTTCATTTTTCGGTGCATTCGAATTGGTTTTGCCTTCATCATGGACAAATAAACTGGACAGTAAAGCCGAATCAACCACAGGTTTGATCAGTATCTTCTTTATGGCATTCACATTGGTGTTGGTTTCGTTTTCCTGTACAGGTCCCATTATCGGAACTTTATTGGTTGAAGCAGCTAGTTTGGGAAGCATGACCGGGCCTGCTATCGGAATGGCCGGCTTTGCTTTGGCGCTTTCGATTCCATTTGCTTTATTTGCTATTTTTCCGTCATGGCTTCAGAATATGCCTAAATCCGGAGGATGGCTCAATTCCGTAAAAGTTGTACTTGGTTTTCTGGAATTGGCATTGGCGCTTAAATTTCTGTCGGTTGCTGATTTGGCATACAAATGGCACATTCTGGACAGAGAAGTTTTTCTTGTATTGTGGATAATAATTTTCACATTATTAGGTATTTACTTACTTGGAAAAATCAAATTTGCACATGATAGCGATTTGAAATATGTTTCTGTTCCCAGACTTTTCATGGCGATTATTTCGTTATCATTTGCGGTTTATATGGTTCCCGGCTTGTGGGGAGCTCCGTTGAAAGCCATCAGCGCATTTGCACCTCCTTTATATACACAAGATTTCAGTTTATATCATGGAGAAGTGAAACCTAAAACATTTGATTATGAGGAAGGAATGGCTATGGCTTTGAAAAATAAAAAACCTGTTATGATCGACTTTACAGGATATGGATGTGTGAATTGCCGGAATATGGAAGCCGCCGTTTGGACAGATCCGCGTGTGAAAAATATCATTGACAATCAATATATATTAATTTCTTTGTATGTGGATGATAAAACTCCTTTGTCGAAAGTAATTCAGATAGAAGAATTTGGCGTGAATCGTAAATTGAAAACAGTCGGAGATAAATGGAGTTATTTTCAAAGAAGTAAATTCGGAGCCAACGCACAACCTTTCTATGTTTTGTTGGATAACAAAGGATATCCTATCGGTCCTTCATATGTATATGATAAGGATATAGAAAAATACATCCAGTTTTTGAATAAGGGAATCGAAGAATATAAAAAACGCCAATGAATGAAAAACAAAATATAGAGATGGCAAAAAAAGTATTTATTTCAGGATGTTACGATCTGCTTCATAGTGGCCATGTGGCATTTTTTAAAGAAGCATCTTCTTACGGTGACCTGTATGTAGGAATCGGATCTGATGCCACAATCAGAGATTTAAAAGGAAGAAATACTATTAATAGTGAGCAAGAACGCTTATACATGGTCAAATCCGTGCGGTATGTAAAAGATGCCTGGGTCAACAAAGGTTCCGGAATCATGGATTTTGAAGAAGATCTGAAAGAATTTCGCCCTGATATTTTTGTTGTCAATGAAGACGGACATTCTCCTGCCAAAGATGCTGTTTGTAAAGAATTGAATATTCAATATGTTATTCTGCAAAGAATTCCGGAAAAAGGATTACCTGTCAGATCTACAACAAATATTCGTTCCGAAGTTTCATGCCAGCTCCCTTACCGGCTCGATTTAGCTGGGACATGGATTGATCAGCCTTATGTATCTAAGTTCCATCCGGGATGGGCGCTTACTATATCTCTTGAGCCTACCATTGAATTCAATGAAAGATGTGGGATGTCAACATCTACCCGCAATGCCGCAGCTAAATTATGGCCATATGAATTACCTAATATGCACCCTGAGAGATTAGCCGAATTGCTTTTCAGATACGAGAACGAACCAGGAAGAAAAGAAATTTCGGGAGCCCAGGATTCTATCGGAATTTGTATGCCCGGACTTAACCGTCATTACTACAACAATTCATATTGGCCTGAAAAGATTGAATCTGTTTATAATGAAGATATTCTTTCCTGGCTTGAAGAGCATATATATATGGTATTACTTTGGCCGAGAGAGCAAGGTCTGAATTTGCTGAAGGAGACTTATATTACCGAAGAAAATGTCAAATCATTATCATCGGCAGCAGATCATTGTTGGGATGCTATTTTACAAAAAGACTTGGATAAGTTTGCCAAAGCGTACCGAGATTCATTCGAAGCTCAGATCAGGATGTTCCCGGCAATGAATCCTCCCAAAGTACAAGCAGCCATTGAACAATATAAAGATAAAGCTTTGGCATGGAAAATGGCCGGAGCAGGCGGCGGAGGTTATCTGGCATTGGTCAGCGAAAAACCTATTGAGAATGCCATCAGGATTAAAATCAGGAGAAAAGGATAAATTGGTGAAGAGACCTTCAGCCTTCACTCTTCACAAATCAAATTATGCATAATAAAGAAGAAAAACTAAAAGCTTTCGGCCGTTTGCTCGATGTAATGGATGAATTGAGGGAAAAATGTCCCTGGGATAAAAAGCAAACGAACGAAAGCCTCAGAACCAATACAATAGAAGAAACATTCGAACTTTGCGAAGCAATCATTCAAAACGATGATTCGGAAATCAAAAAAGAGCTGGGAGATGTTTTGCTTCATATCGTTTTTTACTCAAAAATAGGAGAGGAGAAGGGTGCATTCGATATCAAAGATGTTTGTGATGCCCTCTGCGACAAATTGATATTCAGGCATCCGCATGTATTCGGCACTGATCAGGTAAATTCATCCAAACAAGTGGAGCACAACTGGGAGCAAATAAAACTGAAGGAAAAAGGAGGGAATAAAACCGTTTTGGAAGGAGTTCCGGCTTCCTTACCATCTATTCCGAAAGCGCATCGTATCCAGGATAAAGCACGCAATGCAGGATTCGATTGGACTATCAAAGAAGATGTTTGGGATAAAGTTCGTGAAGAATTTTCGGAACTTGAACAGGAAATCTCGACCATGGATCAGGATAAAATGGAGGCAGAATTCGGTGATTTATTCTTCAGTATGATCAATGCGGCCCGTTTATACAAAATCAATCCTGACAACGCTTTGGAAAGAACAAATCAAAAGTTCATCTATCGTTTCAATTACATGGAGCAAAAAGTCATAGCACAAGGAAAAAACCTGAAAGAGATGACTTTGAATGAGCTGGAAGCTTTGTGGAATGAGGCGAAACAAATGAAATATTAAGAATAGCGAATTGAGAATGAATTCATTCTCAATTCACAATGTTAAACTCATCAGCATCTTTCCAGACAGGAAATTTGCTTCTGAAAGTTTCCAAAAATTCTTTTTTGATCTCTACTGTACGGATAGATTCTTTTCTTTCCGCATTGATAAGTTGTTTGCCTTTCGGGTCAATTACCCTGGATTCGCCGATGTAATGAATATTTTTTCCATCAGTTCCTATCCTGTTAACACCACAAACGTAACAACAATTTTCTAATGCGCGGGCGGCTAAAAGCGTTTTCCATACATTACTTCTGGCTTCTGGCCAATTGGCCGGACAAATAATTAAATCATAGGCATTTTTTACATTTCTTATCCAAACAGGGAAACGAAGATCATAACAGATAATCAGGTTGATATTCCAGCCTTTATATTGGATAATTAGGGGTTCTTTGCCTGCTTTGAATGAGAGATTTTCTTCTCCCATACGGAATAAGTGCCTTTTATCGTAGAAATATTTTTCGCCCTCCGGAGTAATAAAAAATCCTCGATTGAATATGTTTTCCTGATTATTTTCATCTTTGGCAATGAAACTTCCTGCAATAGCAAATTGATAAGAAGATGCCCATTTTTCAATGGTTTGCATTGTAATTCCGTCCTTTGTTTCGGCTAATAACTTGGAATTCATCGTAAAACCAGTAGAAAACATTTCAGGCAATACCACTAAATCAGTTTTACCTGCAAGATTGGAAAGTATTTTTTGATAATGCTTGAGATTTTTCTTTTGATCTTCCCAAAATATTTCGGTTTGGATGGTGCTGATTTTCATTTTGGTTACTAGTTACGGGTTACAAGTTACGAGTTAGCTTCTGTAATCCGTAACCTAAACTGTAAAATTTCTTGAATTTTTCCCTGTGAAATTTTTATAAAAATCTTTGATTTCCTGGATATCCTTTTGTTCGTCTCCGGTTGGATAAAAATACATCGGGATACCGGCTTCTTTCAATTTGAAATCAATGTATGCCAATGCTATAGGCACTTTTGCTCCTAAAGCAATGTAATAAAACCCTTTTTTCCATTCGGAAACAAGTTTGCGTGTACCTTCGGGAGCAATTACCAGTTGAAAATATTCGTGTCGGTTGAATTCTTCAATCATCTGATCCGTCATTTGTCCTTTTTTTCCACGATTGACCGGAATTCCTCCCATAGCTTTTAATATGAAGTTCAATGGAAAGAAGAACCATTCCTTTTTCATCAGGAATGAAACTTTATATCCGATCGCGCTGCAAAGCATTTTTCCGATGATAAAATCCCAGTTACTAGTGTGAGGAGCCACTGAAATAACACATTTCGGTAATGGACTTACCACTGTTTTTATTTTCCAACCTGCTATTTTGAGCAGGAATTGATTGATTTTTTTAAACATCCTTTGAAAGTGAACAATTAAAAATGAACAATTAAAAATTGGGTTACACACAACTAATTTTTCACTTTTAATTTTTAATTTTTAACTCTTCACTGTTTAAGCTTGCGATGTCATCGCCAATTTCGTTTATTTTTTTAATAAGGTTTTCTTTCAGCTTTTTGTAATGGGTCTTAACCAGTTTTTTATTGGTTTTTCCATCCGGACAGTTTGCTCTGCCGAGAAAATCATTTTGCATATCCAGTATCTTTACCAGGATTTCATCTACTTTTTGAGGATCAGTCCCGGGAAGGTACAACCTGCAAAATAAACATTCGGAAAATAATTCTCCGGCAGCCTCGTTTATCGTCTGTTTTAAATCTTTCTTAGATGCCATATCGTCATTTTTTACAAAAAAATCTTTGGTTTTAACACACAAAGCTATAAACAAATTTCAATATATGGTAAATTATCACCTCCTTTTTCTAAAAAATGATGTATATTTGCCTCAATTTTTAAGTAAATAAAAAATATTCATGAGTATTGATAAAGCAAAGCCTGACTTCATTTTTGAGTCAAGTTGGGAGGTTTGCAATAAAGTAGGTGGAATCCATACAGTTCTCTCTACAAGAGCAAAAACTTTACAAACCCTATTTAAAGATAAAATTATTTTTATAGGTCCTGATTTATGGATTGGAAAAGACAATCCTGAATTTGTTGAAAATAAAACTTTGTTGAAAAGTTGGAGACAGCATGCAGAAAAAAATGAAAACCTGAATGTCAGGGTGGGACGATGGAATGTTCCCGGTAAGCCGATAGTCATTCTGGTGGATTTTTCTCCTTATTTTGAATGTAAAAATGAACTTTATTTTCAAATGTGGAATAAGTTCAAAGTCGATTCGATGCATGCCTATGGAGATTATGACGAATCCTGTATTTTTGCATATGCCGTTGGTTTGACGCTAAAAAGCTATTATTTATTCCATCAACTGGAGAATAATAAAGTTGTAGCACATTTTAATGAATGGATGTTGGCAATGGGAGCTCTTTACATTAAAAATCAACTTCCTTCTGTTGCAACTGTTTTTACAACACATGCCACATCTATCGGTCGTTCGATTGCCGGTAATAACAAACCATTATACGCATATTTGAATGAATATAATGGAGACCAAATGGCTCGCGAACTGAATATGGAAGCCAAACATTCTGTTGAAAAACAAGCAGCATGGCATGTTGATTGTTTTACCACTGTAAGTGATATTACAGCAATAGAATGCAAACAACTCTTGAACAAAGAACCGGATATTGTCACTCCCAACGGATTTGAAGATAATTTTGTTCATCAGGGAGCGGTTTATGATAAAAAAAGAAAATTGGCAAGGGAAACATTGATTAATGTTGCCAAACAATTGACAGGAAGCCCTGTATCGGAAGATGCTTTACTCATTTCTACCAGTGGTAGGTATGAATATAAAAATAAAGGCATTGATGTTTTTATTGAAGCTATAAACAGATTGCGCATCGATAAAAATATTCAAAAAGAAATAGTGGCTTTTATCCTTGTTCCAGCCTGGATTAAAGAGCCAAGAAAAGACTTACAGAATAGGCTGAAAGAAAAATCTTTTAAAACAAAAGCACTACCTAATCCGTTTATTACACATGAGTTGTTTGATTCACATAATGATAAAGTGTTGAATTATCTGCATTACCTTCAATTGCTGAATCAGAAAAACTCTAAAGTAAAAATTATTTTTGTTCCTTCATATCTTCATGGAAATGATGGGATTTTTAATATTTCATATTATGATTTATTAGTCGGAATGGATCTTACGGTCTTCCCTTCATATTATGAACCTTGGGGATATACCCCTTTGGAAAGTATTGCATTCAATATCCCAACAATTACTACTAATCTGGCGGGATTCGGGTTGTGGGCAAGACACGAAGAAGGCATATCCGGAGGTATTATGCAAGGTGTGGAAGTGATTGACAGAACCGATTATAATTACTTTGATGTAGCAGAAAAAATAAAATCTGTTATTGCTGATTATACGCTTAAATCTCAGGATGAAATTATTCAGGCAAGAAATGCAGCTGGCACATCGTCGGGAAAAGCCTCCTGGGCTGAATTTATTGAATATTATCTATCTGCATATGATATTGCGTTGAAAAAAATTAAACATATAAACATAAAAGAATAATGAAACTCAAAACAAATTATGCAAATGCTCCGATTTGGAAAGAAATCAGTACTTATTCCAAATTGCCTGAGAATTTGAAAATTCTTGATGAAATTGCTTATAACCTTTGGTGGGTATGGAATTATGAAGCTACAGAATTATTTGCATCTATTGACAAAAATCTTTGGGATCAAACCGAAGGAAATCCAGTGTTGCTTTTACAAAAATTATCATACGACAGATTAACCGAAATTTCAGCTGATAAAGATTTGATGAAACGTATCAATGACGTATATACTAAATTCAGGGCATATGTAGATACGACACCTAATAAAGACATACCTTCCATTGCCTATTTCAGTATGGAATACGGTTTGGCCAACATATTGAAAATATACTCCGGAGGCTTGGGAATTCTGGCTGGCGATTATATCAAAGAAGCCAGTGATTGTAATGTGGATTTATGTGCTGTAGGTTTCCTATATCGTTACGGATACTTTACCCAAACACTTTCTATGGATGGTCAGCAGGTTTCTAATTATGAAGCGCAGAATTTCGACCAACTTCCTATCGTTCCTATGAAAGAGACTGACGGAACACCAATAATATTGGAAGTTCCTTACACTAATCATACCGTATATGCTCATGTATGGAAAGTAAATGTGGGTCGTGTATCCCTATATTTGCTTGATACAGATATTGAAATGAACAGTGAATGGGACAGATCGATTACTCACCAATTATATGGCGGTGATTGGGAAAACCGTATCAAACAAGAATATTTGTTAGGAGTCGGAGGTATTTTGTTATTGAATAAATTAGGAATCAAAAAACAAGTTTACCATTGCAATGAAGGTCATGCAGCTTTGATCAATGCCCAACGTTTAGTAGATTATGTTCAAAATGAAAATCTATCATTCAACCAAGCATTGGAAGTTGTTCGCTCATCTTCTTTATATACATGCCATACTCCCGTACCGGCAGGTCACGATTATTTCGAAGAAAGCTTGTTCGGAAAATATATGAATACTTTCCCTGCAAGAATGGGAATTTCATGGCAGGAACTGATGGACATGGGACGTGAAAATCCCGGTTCTTCGGAAAAATTCTCCATGAGCGTTTTTGCTTTGAATACTTGTCAGGAAGCCAATGGAGTTAGTTATCTACACGGTATTGTTTCCCAAAAAATGTTTGCTCCTGTGTGGAAAGGTTACTTTCCGGAAGAAATACATGTAGGATATGTAACTAATGGAGTACACATGCCAACCTGGGCTGCTTCGGAATGGAAAAAATTCTATGAAAAGAATTTTGATAAAAACTTTTATCAGGATCAATCCAACACAAAAATATGGGAAGCCATCTACAACATTTCTGACAATGAAATTTGGGATATCCGTCAAACAATGAAAAAACGTTTGATCAATTATATCCGCGCCCAATTTAAAGATGGTTGGTTAAAAAATCAGGGTGATCCCTCTAAAGTAGTTTCCGTACTGGAGAAAATGGACCCGAATGCTTTGATTATTGGTTTCGGACGCCGTTTTGCTACTTACAAACGTGCACATTTATTGTTTACAGATCTTGACAGATTAGCTAAGATTGTAAATAATCCTCATAAACCGGTTCAGTTTATCTTTACGGGAAAAGCGCACCCGGCTGATGGCGGTGGACAAGGTTTGATTAAACATATTGTTGAGATATCCCGTCGTCCTGAATTCTTAGGAAAAATTATTTTCCTTGAAAATTATGATATGCGCTTGGCTAAACGTTTGATTTCCGGAGTAGATGTTTGGTTGAACACACCAACTCGTCCGCTTGAAGCATCCGGAACATCTGGTGAAAAAGCCGAAATGAATGGAGTTTTAAACTTGTCTGTGTTAGACGGATGGTGGTATGAAGGTTACAGAGAAGGCGCCGGTTGGGCATTGACTGATAAACGTACTTACGAAAATCAGGAATATCAAGATCAATTAGATGCCGCCACGATTTATTCAATGCTTGAAAATGAGTTAATTCCTTTGTATTATGCAAAGAATACCAAAGGATTCTCTCCCGAATGGATTCAATATATCAAAAACTCTATTGCACAAATAGCTCCGGTGTATACTACCAAACGAATGATTGATGATTATATCAGCAAATTCTATTCTGTACTGGCCAAACGTTCTTCTTTATTAACTGCAAATCAATATGCAAAAGCAAAAGAGATAGCCGCATGGAAAGAAGACGTTGCAAATTATTGGGATAGCATTGAAGTCGTTTCTATTGACTTTAATTCGGATCTTTTGATTAAAGGTACACAAGTGGGCGACACAAATATTGTGAAAGTTGTCCTTGATAAAAAAGAAATGAAAGGAATGTTGGGGGTAGAACTTGTTACTACACTGTATGATGCACCTAAAAATGAACAAAGACTGAATGCCGTATTTGATATGAACCTGGTGAAAACAGAAGGCTCAAAACTCTATTATGAACTTGCATTGACAGCGCGTAAAACAGGACATCATAAAGTTGCATTGAGAGTATATCCAAAAAATCAGGATATTCCTCATAGAATGGATTTTGCGTATGTGAAATGGATCTCCAATTAAAATTAAAAACTAAAAATTAAAAGTGAAAAATTAGTTGTGTTAAGCCAATTTTTCACTTTTAGTTTTTCACTCTTCACTTTAAAAATTATGGAAAACATTGAATTAAAAAAATCCCCTTCTCTGGCATTCAAAAGTGCTGCATGGTTTGTGCTGATTCTGGGTATTTGTTTATATCTGGTAGGTTTATATAATGCTGAAATGCTGTTGAACGAAAAAGGATATTATTTCATCGTATTGTTATTCGGTTTATTTTCAGCCATATCTTTACAAAAATCAGTGCGTGATAAATTAGAAGGAATTCCAGTAACTTTGATTTATTATAATATTTGTTGGTTTTGTATGTTGGCGGTTATCACACTTTTAGTGATTGGGTTGGTCAATGCAAGCTTAACATTAAGTGAAAAAGGATTTTATGGAACAACCTTTGTATTGAGTCTTTTTGGTGCAATTGTTGTTCAGAAAAATACACGTGACGAAGAAGATTTTGAATCAATAGCTAATAAAAAACAAAATAAAAGTGAAGAAGATTAAAAGTATACTCAAATTCATTCTTAAATTGTTTTTGATTCTTGTCAGTTTTATTGCTATTTGGATTCTTGCAGCTCTGTTATTACCCAAAATAAAGATAAATCAAAATTTTTCGGCTTGTCATGATGATTGCGTTACAATGTATCTTAGGAGCAACGGAATGCATACCGACATTGTTTTTCCGGTAATAAATAATGAAAAAGATTGGAGAGCGGCATTTCCGATAGCTGCATTTGAAGGCGTTGACAGTACTTTTAATTACATAGCAATTGGCTGGGGAGATAAAGGCTTTTATTTGGAGACCCCGACTTGGGCCGATTTGAAAGTATCGACAGCATTAAAAGCGATGGTAGGAGTGAGCGGCACAGCCATGCATATCACTTACCTGAAAAATGCTCCTGTGGAAGGAGAATATGGCCGGCAGCTTAAAATATCGAAAGAGCAATATTACCTCTTGTTGAATTATATTGATGATGCTTTTAAGAAAGATGATAATGGGAATGTATTATTGATAAAGCATCCCGATTATGATATAAATGACAATTATTACGAGGCAAAAGGATCTTACAGCGTTTTTAGAACGTGTAATGTTTGGACCAGTCAATGTCTGAAATCTGCCGGGATTCAAAATGGATATTGGACTCCCAGTGCGGCATCCGTAATGCAAAATCTTCCGTAATTGGTAATTTTTTAGTTACGAGTTACAAGTTATGGAAAAAACTTGTAACCTGTAACCTGTAACCCGTAACCAAGTAACTCTGTAACTCATAACTTATAAATAACGATATGAAACGATTATTAAAATCAATCTTTTTTTTCATACTCATAGGATACCAATGCCTGAATGCCCAAACAATAGATATTCAGTTTTCGGAATTTGGTCAGAATCCTGTGAATATATACTATTTCCAAGGCGGTAAGGTCGATTCCTTACAAGTTATGTTGGACGAAGAAGGTAAAGCTAAAGTTGATTTTCCTTTGAAAAATTACAAAGGATTTGTTCAAATGAATGCTCCTCATATTGGTTCAACAGAATTTATAGTGGGCGAACCATCATTGCAAATTGTATGTAAAGCGCCGGAATTCAATAAAAATACAATTTCTTATCCCGGTTCTAAAGAAAATGAATTTTTATACAATGCATTTTTCCGGAAATCTTCCTTGATGGAAAAAATAGGATGGTTGCAAGCCGGACAACGTTTTTACAGCCAGAATACAAAAATGCTTCAGGCGCTCGATGAAGAACGGAAAAAAGAAGAAGTAGCAATGAAAGCATTAGACGATAGCATTGACCATACACCGTTGTATGCAGGAAAGTTTCTGAAACTAACGAAATATGTCAACAAACTATATGAAGTAGGACAATGGGGCAATCCGGCAACCTTTGATAATGTAGTAGCTTATACCAATGATTCATTGGATATCAATGCTTTATATTATTCGGGTAATTTGTGGAATACTATGCACGATATGTATATCCGCTTATTCTATAGTTTGCCTGGTGAAAATAAACAAGATTTATATGCTGCTTCCATTAATCGTGTTACCAATCGTTTAAAAGGACAGGATCTGACAGCTTTTGTTACATCTGCCTCTAATCAATGTGAACGTTATGACTGGTCTCTGGCTCAACAAAAAATCATACAATATTTTGTGGAAAAACATCCGAATGAACAGATAAAAGAAGGTAATTTGCAACAAGCTATTTATGCATACCAAATGTTGAAAGGCGGAAAAGTCCCTCCGGTAGTAGGATTATCAGATGTTCGTTCTTCTCTCATTATATTTTATGAATCAGGATGCAGTAATTGTGAAAGAGAATTGGAAGAGTTAAAGAAATATGTTGATCAAATACAGAAAAAAGGAATCAAAGTAGTCTCTGTTTCTGCAGATCATGATCAGAATGTGTATGAATACCATTCCAAATCATTCCCATGGAAAGATAAACTTTGTGATTTCAAAGGTTTCGAAGGCGTAAACTTTAAAAATTATGGAGTTATTGCCACTCCTACCTATATTCTTGTGAGTAAAGACGGTAAGATTGTCGGAAAATATGCACGACTTGTAGATACAGAATTATTGAAATAAAAGTAAAACTTTTCACATTTTTAATTGTTTATTAGATAATATGAAAATTGTCTAACAAAAAAGTGTGAAAAGTTTTCAAATGAAAAAATTACTTAAATTTTGCATTTTTGGTGTTTTATTTATAACATACACTTCCTTATTTGCTCAGGATCAGGAGAGAAGACACATAAGTTTCAGAGATAGCCTGGATAATTGTTTCGACCTGAGTGATTTTGTCATCCATAAGAAAGGATTTGTCCCTATGCCAATCATCATTACAGAACCTGCATTAGGAGGTTTTGGAGGAGGATTGGCTCCTGTTTTTATACAACCCAATAAACCGAAGATTATCGACGGAAAAGTTTATCCAATGTCTCCGAATATAACTGCGGCATTCGGAGGATATACATTGAATGACTCATGGGCCGTAGGGGTTGCCAGGACAGCTTATATTCCTAAATGGGATTTGAGGTATGCCATCGGAGGAGCCTATGCAAGTATAAATATGGATTATTATTTTACACTTGATAAACAAAATCGGGATGTTAAAACTGAATTTAATATAAAAACAATGCCCGTATTTGTTGCGCTTACCAAACAATTAAGAGATCCTCGCTTTTCAATCGGTTTGAATTATGTATTTACACATTCCGAACTTGAAGTAGAGAACGATTATGATAATCCTATCATTAATAAAATCGATTCAATTGTAGAAAATTCATTGACCGGTAATATCGGATTGCTTGGAGTTAAGTTTGCCTTCGATAACAGAGATAATATTTTTACCCCTAACAAAGGTATAAAAGCTTATTTATCGGCAAACTGGAGTAACCCAGTTGTTGGTAGCGATTATAAATACGGACAATTTGAAGGGGCCTTCTATTATTATTTTCCTTTATTACATAATCTGATAACAGGAACCCGGTTTGACATGCAACAAGTAGTTGGTAATCAGCCTTTTTATATAAAACCATTTATTGATATGAGAGGAATTCCAACTGCGCGTTATCAAGGAAAAACAACTATGCTGGCAGAACTTGAAGAACGTTGGGATTTTACCCACCGTTGGAGTTTGGTCTTTTTTGGAGGAACCGGAAAAGCTTTCGATAAATATGATGAGTTCGGAAGCGCCGACTGGGCCTGGAGTTACGGAGGAGGTTTCAGGTATCTCATGGCGCGTAAGCTAAACCTCCGGATGGGCATTGATTTTGCCATGGGACCCGAAGGTTTTGCTTACTACCTTGTTTTTGGAACCAGTTGGTTAAGACAATAATTTTAGTTTAAAATATGCCAATATCGTGATACTTAGGTTGAACCACCAGGACCCCGTCTTTATTTAAGATTCCCTGGAAGGTACCTTTATATATTTTATAGCAATTATCTTTTGCCTTTTCTATAGCATTATATAGGGGGGCCGTTAATTCAATCCCTTCATTACTCAACATTCCCCATAAACCTTGGTGAAGAATGAAAGCGCGGCCTCCATCAAACTTATCTATATAATCGTAAGTAGGAGCTACTAATTGTTTTCCGTTTTTATTAAGTATTCCATATAATCCGTCAAGTCTGACGATGAACACATTGTTGTCGCAATCGCCTACATAGTCGTAAGTTGGGTCGAACATAACAACACCTTCACCATTTGTTAATCCCACTTTACCATTCAAAAAGGTTTTAAATCCATCTTTACATTCAAAAATAGCTTCATATTTTGGAGGCACAGTTTCATTACCGTGTTCGTTCAAAATTCCCCATTTCCCATTTTGT
This sequence comes from Bacteroidales bacterium, assembly GCA_031553435.1. Classification (GTDB taxonomy): domain Bacteria; phylum Bacteroidota; class Bacteroidia; order Bacteroidales; family Azobacteroidaceae; genus JAVBLQ01. The sequence continues at coordinate 16,435 of JAVBLQ010000007.1, forward strand.
AATACAAAGAAGGCAGAATTCCCTTTAGAAAGCAACCCGGTTGAAAGTACTCCGGATGATTTGATCCTGTTTATTTTTTGATATTTTGGAGCTACTATTTCCGCACCTTTATCATCAATCAATCCGCTGAGTGAGTCATTACATACAATAGCAATGCCTTTTTGAAAACCATATATCAAACCATATTTCGGGGCGACAATGATTTTTCCTTTGTCGGAAATCAAACCTATTTTTCCGTTTTTATAGATCTGGGCTTTTCCGTCGTCAAATTTTCCTATGTAGTCGAACTGAGGTTCACATAATACGATGTCTTTGTCGTCTTTAAGTCCCCATTTATTGTTTTCAGTATAAGGACGTACTTTCCCTTTATCCATGTTTGCGGGAGTATAAGGCATTTTTTGTCCCTCTTTAGTTAATCCGAAAACCTCATTACCTTTAACTACAGTCGTGGTATTTTTGTTGTAATCACTAATCATATCATATTGGGCAGGTACAACTTCAACTCCGTTTTTGTTAATAACTCCGAATTGTCCGTTGATATAAACCCGTGCCCAAGGATTCTGATCCTTTTGAGCATGCATGAAAGTACAGGTAAGAAGAGATGCAGATAACAATAAAATTTTAGTTTTCATAAATGTTACATTTGATTATTTTTTAAAATGTAACAAAAACAGTGCCAATCTATGTTTTTAAATCAGGATAAGCGATTCGAGTATGGTACATTATTTTCAATTTTTCGTTGAAAACCGTTTTGGCATCTTCAATATCCCGGAAAGTAAGAGGAGTATTTTTCAATAATCCTTCATTGATTTGATAGTTAATCATTTTTTCAACCAGTTCGGATAGTGATTGTTCTGTATATTCTTTCAAACTTCGTGAGGCGGCTTCTACAGAGTCGGCCATCATTAAAATAGCGGTTTCTTTAGAAAATGGATTGGGTCCGGGGTAAGTAAATAATTCTTCGTTGATTTCTTTGTCCGGATAAGCATTTTTGAAAGAATTATAGAAATATTTGGCTTTTCCCCTTCCATGATGGGTTTGAATAAAATCAATTATTTGTTGGGGGAGATTGTATTTTTGAGCGATTTTTACACCTTCATTTACGTGACTGATAATAATTTTAGCGCTGTCTTCAAAAGTTAATTGACTGTGAGGATTGTAATTTTCAGACATATTTTCCGTATAAAAACCGGGATTAGACATCTTACCAATATCATGATATAAAGCTCCTGTCCTGACAAGTTGAATATTGGCTCCGATTTTGGATGCTGCTGCGGTGGCTAAAATAGATACTTGCAATGAATGTTGAAAACTTCCCGGACAAGTTTCTGAGAATTTCCTTAAAAGCGGTGTATTTGTATTGGACATTTCAACCAAACTAACCCCTGAAGTATATCCGAATAATTTTTCTATCAGGTAAACGAAAGTATAGGTGAACATCAGGAAAATAAAATTAATACCGAAATACAGGAACATTTTCCAATTGATTTTAGCAATACTTCCTTCCTGTATTAATGTTAAACTGACATATATGAGTATGTATGAGATTAATACAAAGAAAGAACTACGGATTAATTGTGATCGTTCCGTTAAATTACTAAGGCTGAAAATAGCAGTCATTCCTGCAATAATCTGTAGAATAATAAACTCAGAAGGGAATGGAACTGCCATTGAACAAGCCAAAATCGTTACAATGTGAGCAAACAAAGCTGTCCTTGTGTCGAAAAAGGTACAGATAACGATTGGAATAATTACATAAGGTATGATATAGACATTGAATAGGCTATAATTAACGGTGATCTCTGTCAGTAAAGTGAATATTAAAATCAAAGAAAGGATGAAAAAAACATCTTTCTTTTTGTGATAAATTTTGGGTCTTAAAAGGTAAAGGTATAAGAAGAAACAAAATAATATTCCGGTGATTAAAACAATAACTCCTGAAATAGTCCAGTTTTGACGTTGATTGGAACCGGATCTTGTTTCGGTAATAATTTTTAATGAATTAAGAATATTGAATGTTTTATTATCGATAATTATACCTCTGTCCACAATTCTTTCTCCGGCTTGTACCAAACCTGTAGCGAGAGATACTTGTTGAAGTGTTTCGTTTTTAACCTTTTCAGAAATATCATGATCATAAATAATATTTTCTTCGATATAATTATTGATATTGCATGCAATTATTTTTTCCTTTTCCAAGTCAGGAGGAATATTGTTAATGATATAATTATAGGCTGATTGTACAGTATAAATTTGATCAACAGATTGTTTGGAAAAAATGTTATTCGCATTGTTATTATTTGACGAACCTTTACTTTCAGTCATCAACATCAGAGAATTATAATCGTTTTTCTCCAACATTTGTTTGTCGGAGTTGCTTATAACTCCTTTTGAATATATTTGATTAAGTGATTTTTCGATGTAGCGTGCATATTCGGATGCAACGGTTTCATGTAAGTTTTTTTGATAATCGCTATTAAACTTTTGAAGCTCTTCCTTTTGTATATTCTTTTTTAACTGAAAATAGGGACGAAAAGATTGTAGTACACTGTCTTGTTCTCTTTTTACTTCTGATTCACTTTTATATATGGGAAAATCAAATGGTGCGGTCAATAAACCATATTTCCAGGGTTTTCCTTCGGCATAAGAATATCTGAATTTACCTTCTCTCGGGTAAAAATATGATATTAACAACGCTGCCAGAAGAAAATAAACAGGAATAGATATTTTAACTTTTTTTAAATTCACTTCGTTTTTTCAATTTTTGCCGAAATATACTAAAAAAACAAGATATAATCTCTATTTTTGTGCAAAATTAAGAGTTGAGAAATGTCAGATAAAAAAAATCGAGTGCGTTTTGCACCTAGCCCAACAGGTCCTTTACACATTGGAGGAGTTCGTACAGCTTTGTATAACTATTTGTTTGCCAAACAACAAGGTGGTAAATTAATTTTAAGGATAGAAGATACTGATTCACAGCGTTTTGTTGAAGGGTCGGAAGAATATATCACAGAATCTTTCAAGTGGTTAGGTATCGAATTCGACGAAAGTCCTGAAAAAGGAGGACCTAAAGCTCCTTATCGTCAATCGGAAAGAAAGGATATTTACAGAAAATATGTAGATATTTTGTTGGAAAAAAACCTGGCATATTTAGCATTCGATACTCCGGCCGAATTGGAGTCGAAAAGAGAACAAAATCCTAATTTTCAGTATGATGCATCTACCCGGATGCAAATGAAAAATAGCCTGACTTTGTCTGAAAAAGAAGTTTCGGATTGGGTCGGATCAGGTTTTCCTTATGTAGTAAGGATTAAGATTGAGCCGGATAATAATATCATTGTCAATGATTTAATCAGGGGAAAAGTGTCTGTTAATTCGTCGGTATTGGATGATAAAGTACTCTTCAAATCTGCCGATGGTTTGCCTACTTATCATTTAGCCAATATTGTGGATGATCATTTGATGGAAATCAGTCATGTGATCAGGGGTGAAGAATGGTTGCCTTCGGCGCCACTGCATGTATTGCTTTATCGTTATTTCGGATGGGAAGATACGATGCCTCAGTTTGTGCATCTTCCGTTGCTATTAAAACCGGATGGAAACGGTAAACTGAGTAAACGTGATGGAGACCGTCTTGGATTTCCTGTTTTTCCTTTGGAATGGAAAGATCCTAAAACGGGAGATATTTCTTCGGGTTACAGGGAAGCGGGTTATTTGCCGGAGGCCATAATCAATTTCCTCGCTCTTTTGGGCTGGAATCCAGGGAACGATCAGGAGATTTTTTCTATGGAAGAATTGATTTCACTTTTCTCTTTCGAAAGATGTAGCAAAAGTGGTGCTAAATTTGATTTTGAAAAAGGTAAATGGTTCAATCATAAATATATACAAATAAAAACGAATCAGGAAATAGTATCACTTTTCATGCCATTACTGGCAGAAAGAAATATTCATGCCGATATTGCTTATGTAGAAAAAGTGGTCGCTTTGGTAAAGGAAAGAGTTTCTTTTGTTAAAGAACTTTGGGATCAATCCTCATTCTTTTTCATTGCTCCTGAAAGTTATGATGAAAAAACAGTAAAAAAACGTTGGAAAGAAGATTCTCCGCAACAAATGTCTGAGTTGATCGAAGTATTGTCTAAAATAGAAAAGTTTTCAGCAGAAAATACGGAAGAAATTGTCAAAAACTGGATCGAGTCCAAACAATACCATTTGGGAAATGTGATGAATGCTTTCCGTTTGACAATCGTCGGAGAATCCAAAGGACCTCACATGTTTGATATCATAGCTTTATTGGGAAAAGAAGAAACTGTTAGCCGTATTCAAAAGGCTATCACATTAATTGTTTGATAAAAAGGCTTGTATGTATAATATTGCAATTGCAATCTATGCTTTTTTCGTTCGTTTGATTTCTCCTTTCCACAAGAAAGCCAAATTGATGATACAAGGACAGAAGCAGACTTTTGATATTCTTCGTCAAAAAATGGAATCCGGTCAGAAATACATTTGGTTCCATGCTTCTTCTCTGGGAGAATTTGAACAAGGCAGACCTATGATGGAAAGGATTAAACGTGATCATCCGGAATATAAAATTCTGCTTACCTTTTTTTCACCATCCGGATATGAAATCCGGAAAAACTATCCTCATGCGGATGTTGTTTGTTATTTGCCGTTTGATACACCCGGCAATGCGAAACAGTTTCTTAAAATTGCTCATCCTTTTATTGCCATTTTTATCAAATATGAGTTTTGGATGAATTATCTGACTCAACTCAAAAAACGGGGAATACCAACTTATATTATTTCATCGGTTTTTCGTCCGGATCAGATATTTTTTAAACCCTATGCCAGTAACTACAAACATGTATTGACTGCTTTTGATATCTTTTTTGTTCAGGACGAATCTTCGAAAAATTTGTTGAATAATCATGAATTCAAAAATGTGATTGTTTCCGGAGATACTCGTTTTGACAGGGTAGGGGAGGTTTATAATCAAGCTAAATCAATTCCGTTGATTGAATCTTTTTGTAAAGATAAAAGTGGGAAAAATGGATTTACTTTGATTGCCGGAAGTTCCTGGGAAAAAGATGAAGACATTTTCATTCCGTTTTTTAATGAAAATCTGGGAGTAAAATTGATCATTGCTCCACATGAAATTCATCAGGAACATTTGGATTCTATTATCTCCAAATTATCCCGCCCCTTCACATTATTTTCACAAGCTACAGAAGATAATATCAAGGATGTTGATTGTGTTATCATTGATTCATTCGGTTTACTTTCATCTGTTTACCGGTATGGAAATGTTGCTTATATTGGAGGCGGTTTTGGAGTAGGAATACATAATATTCTGGAAGCTGCAGTTTATGGAATTCCGGTTGTTTTTGGTCCTAATTATCATAAATTTATAGAAGCCAAAGAATTAATCAAAGTTGAAGGTGGATTTTCTATCAAAAATAAAGAAGAATTTACAACTTTGATGAATAAATTTATGTCGGATAAAGATGCCTTGACTTCAACAGGAAAGAAGGCCGGAGATTTTGTTCAGCGAAATATTGGGACGACGGATAGGATATTGAAGGAAATCGGATTGGAATAAGCGTTTATTTTAGTTACAAGTTACTGGTTACGAGTTACAAGAAAGCCTGTAGTTATTTTCCGTAACTCGTAACCAGTAACTTGTAACAACTATATTGTTAAATCCACAATCTCAGCATCCGGTGCATTCTTTTTAACAGATTCAATGCCATTATCTCTTGAATCTACAGATGCATACATTTGGCTTGATCCGATAATTTGACCGTTAGTTGCTTTCAGATTGAAATAAAATTTTCCGTTTTTAGCTTCTTTGCGTTCATATTTAGCATCGTCCGGTGCATTTTTCTTAACAGATTCTATTCCGTTATTGCATGCAGCTTTTGTGGTATATCCTTCACTTGTGAGGATAACTTGTCCGTTGGTAGCTTTCAAATTGAAATAGAACTCATCATTTTTCATTTTGGAGATTTCAAATTTACCCATATTCTTAAATTTTTAGTTTTTAATTCTTCACTCTTGAAAGAACAATAACCATACCAAAAAATTTACTTTCCACTGAAATTAACTTTATCAAATAATACCGAAGGTATTCTCCATGAAGTGTTTAATTTCGGATCATTTCCTATTTCAATAATATTATTCCATAGAGTGAGTAAATTTCCTGTGATATTCATTTCATTCAGAGGCTTAACAGCTTTGCCGTTTTCAATCAGGAAGCCTTCGATTCCGAAAGAAAAATCGCCGGTAGTACTGTTGCTGTTTCCTCCGTTGAATCCGGTTATCCAGATTCCTTTTTCCAAAGATGCAAGGATCTGGTCGAAGTTTTTATCTCCAAGTTCGCATGTAAGAATGGACGGAGATTGGACGGTTGGTTCTACATTCATTTTTCCGGCGTAATAGGTATCGATGTAATATGTTTTCAAAACACCTTTGTCGATTACGCTTCTTTTTTTAGTAGCAACACCTTCGGAATCAAACCAACGGGCTCCTCTGGCTTTAACAATATGAGGATCGTCAACAATTGTAAGTTTATCGTCAACAATTTTTTGATCGATTTTATCAATTAAAAAAGAATTTTTTTGTTGTAAAGCGCTTCCATACAGTGCAGAAATAATGGGTGAAAACAATCTGCCGATTTGCATGTTATCGACCAGCATGGGATATACGCCTGATTCGATTTTAGTTTGTCCTAGTTTTTGAATGGTGCGTTTCAATGCAGTTTTTCCAATGTCTTGTTTTTGAAGCGTATCCCAGAAGATGGCCGAATCATACCACCAGGAAGATGGGCGGGAGTCGTTTTCGCTTTTCATCGATGTACTGGCATCTACACTGAAATAGGTGCTGGCAGTTTCTCCTTCAAATCCGTTACTGCAAATCATATAACTGTTGACATCTCCGTCGCTGAATCCGCCGGAAACAGATATCAAACGCTCATCTGTACCATATACTTCATCAACAGCGTTTTTGGCCAATGCAATTTTTTGATCGACGGATATGTTTTTATAATTGTTGTCAAATATCTGGAGGTCATGTCCTCCTCCTTTGTAACAACGGTCAGGATCGGGTAATTTGCGGTATTTATCCGGAGCCAGGTAGCGGGTAGATTCTATTCCGTTAAGGATGAATTTTTCCAATTCTCTTTTTTCCAATCGGTTTGTTGAGAATGAAGCATATCTTCCGTCAACAAACAGACTGATTTCCATTCTGTTTTGGGATGATTGTTCCAGTTTATCCAATTGTGTATCTCTGTATTCGAAAGAATTTTCAGTCGAAGCATAAACCTTGATGCGGGAATCGGAACATCCGTTTTCAAGAGCAAATTTCATTGCCCATTGTGCGAGTTCTTTATATGTTTGTGAAATCATGTTTTTAGTTTTTAAAGAAGTTATAGAAGTTAGAAGAATATTTAAACTTCACCCTTCACTTTTAATTATTCTCCTCCGACAGTTAGTTTTTTGACCAATACTGAAGGTAATCCTTGGGAAACCGGAGCGCCTTGTCCATTTTTACCGCAAGTCCATGCGCCTTGATCGATTTTCAGATTGTTGGCTACCATTGTAACATCTGCCAATGCCTTGGGACCGTTGCCAATGATGTTGATGTCTTTGATTGGCTGAGTCAGTTTCCCATTTTCAATCAGATAACCGGATTTAACGAAGAATGTGAAATCTCCCGCTCCGATTTGTACCTGACCATTCGTGAAAGTATCGACAAAAACGCCTTGTTTAACACTGGCGATTATATCGGCTTCCGTATAATTGCCATTTTCCATGTATGTTGAACGCATGCGGGGTATAGGCATATAACGGAAAGACTCACGGCGTCCGTTGCCGGTCGGATCAACTCCATAGTGTTTGGCGCTGATACGGTCATGCAGATAAGAGTTTAACACTCCGTCTTTAACAATGTATGTTTTTTGGCTGGCAATTCCTTCGTCGTCGAAATTGATTGATCCGCGATCGCCGTCGATAATTCCATTATCTACGACATTGATATGTTCGTCACAGATTTTCTTTCCTAGTTTATCGGAGAAGATAGATGTGTTGATTCGATTAAAATCTGCTTCAAAGGCGTGTCCGATGGCTTCGTGCAATAGGATTCCGGATCCTCCGGCGCTCATTACCACGGGCATTTCTCCACCTTTAGGTTTGACAGCTTCAAACATCAAAGATGCAATTTTTACGGCTTCCTGGGCAATTTCGTCGATTACATTGTCGGTTAAAAATTCGAAGCCTTTTCTTGCAGCCCTGGAAGCGTGAGCATTTTCAATTTTCCCGTCTTTTTCCATGATACAGGAGGTGCTGGCAATGATCATCGGACGATAATCATGGCAAAGTAATCCTTCCGAATTGTAATACAAAATGTAGGATGTGGAATCGTTTAAAGATGCATTTACTTTTGTAACTTTGCTGTCCAGATCGAAGATACGTTTATTTAGCTTTTCGAGATAAGGCATCTTCGCCTGGATGCTGATGTCTTCCCATGATTTGACAATCGGATAATGATTGGCAAATGTTTTTTCGTTGATTTTGATGGGAGGAGTTTTGGCTGAACCTGAGGCTATGCGGGATGCTGTTCGTGCGGCCTTTGTCATTTCATCCAAAGTAATATTTTCCACATAAGCATATCCGGTTTGATCTCCGTTTACAACGCGGATTCCCACTCCATAATCAATCGAAGAACTGGCTCTGTTTACATTGCCGTCTTGCAATCCAAGATAGTTGGAGAATGTATGCTCAAAATACAGATCCGCATATTCTCCGCCTTTTTCAAGTGCGACTGTGATCACTTTTTTCAAGTCGTTTTCCGATACTCCAAAATGATTTAACATTTCGTTGATTCCTTTTACGGAGTTCCCGGCATTTTCTCCACGCAAAAGGTGGGGGAATACTGTGCTTCCGATTAATGCCATGCTTCCTGTTTTTAAAAAATCTCGTCTTTTCATATAATAATAGTTACAAGTTATTAGTTAGGAGTTACAAGTTATTTATAATGGTTATCGGTATTTCAACTCGTAACCTGTAACTTGTAGCTCGTCACTTTAGCTTAATCCTTCAATATATCCATTAACAATATCAATATTCGATGCTTGCGGACTTTTCGGTAATCCGGGCATTCTCATGATTTCTCCTGCAATGGCGACAATAAATTCAGCACCGTTATTGATAACGATATCGTTGATTTTTAACTCAAAACCTTCTGTGATATGATAATCTTTCGGGTCTGCGGAGAAAGAGTATTGTGTTTTAGCGATACAAACGGGGTAATGACTGATACCCATTTCTTCAATTTTTTTGATCATTTTGGCTGATTTTTCGCTTAAAACGACCATTTCTGCACCGTATATATTCTTTGCAATTTTATTTAATTTTTCAGGGATGGAATCTTCGTCTTCATAAGTCATTTGAATGGTGGATGAAGGTGATTTTTCTATTGTTTCGACCACTAGTTTTGCCAATTCGACGGCTCCTTTTCCGCCTTCTGCAAAAGCGGAATTGACGGCGAAGCCAACGCCCGTTTTCGCACAATGTTGTTTCAGTAAATCAATTTCTTCATCCAGATCTGTTGCGAACTTATTGAAGGTTACAACAATATTCTGACCGAAATTTCTCAGATTTTTTATGTGTTTATCCAGATTCTTGAATCCTTTGACAAATCCTTCTTTATTAGGATTTTTAATTTCTTTTTCGGGTACTCCTCCATGCATTTTCAAGCCTTGGGAAGTGACGACAATAACACTTAATCTGGGTTGTAAACCAGACTTACGACACTTGATGTTGAAGAATTTTTCAGCTCCCAAATCAGCGCCGAATCCTGCTTCCGTTGCAACATATTCCGCATGAGTTAATGCCATTTTGGTGGCTAGCACTGAGTTGCATCCGTGGGCAATATTGGCGAAAGGCCCTCCGTGAATGAAGGCTGCCGTGTGTTCGGATGTTTGAACCAGATTAGGATTGATGGCATCTTTAAGCAATACGGTAATGGCTCCGGCAATGCCTAAATCTTTTACCATAAAAGGCTTTCCATCGAAAGTAAAACCGAGTAAAATATTCTCAATACGACGCTTTAAATCGTCCAAATCAGATGCAAGACAGAGAATCGCCATGATTTCAGAGGCGGGAGTAATATCGAAACCTGTTTCAGTAGGTATTCCGTTAACATTTCCACCCAAGCCGCTGACAATGTTTCTTAAACTGCGGTCGTTTATGTCCAGCACTCGTTTCCAAAGGACTTCTTTCAGTACTTTGTCTGTTCCCCGGTTGTGGTAAATATAATTGTCCAGCAAAGCTGTAATCATGTTGTGAGCAGAAGTAATAGCATGGAAATCACCGGTAAAGTGCAGGTTGATGTTTTCCATCGGAAGTACTTGAGCGTAACCTCCTCCGGCAGCTCCTCCTTTCATACCGAAACAAGGGCCTAAGGAAGGTTCTCTCAATGCTACAATAGCTTTTTTCCCTATTTTTGATAATCCTAATGCCAATCCGATGCTAACGGTTGTTTTCCCGATTCCGGCTTTGGTGGGAGTGATGGCTGTAATCAGAATCAGGTTGTTTTTTTTGATTTTTTCCTCATCAATCAGGTTGATAGGAATTTTTGCCATGTATTTTCCGTAATTTAAGACCTCTTCTTCAGGAATATGAATAGAGGCGGCTATTCTTTTTATTTTTTTGAGTTCGATGCTTCTTGCTATTTCTATGTCTGACTTCATAATTTTAGAATACATTTTTTTATTTTATCTAAGCCATTTCCAGCGGTTTGCCCAATTTGACAATATACTTTGTTTCCACTTTGAGATGGTTTTCCCACCCTGTATTTTTCCGTCATATAGTTTTGAATCAGATTTGTCTGTATACCAATTCGGTCCCAATTTATAATCGGTTGATTGACTTTTGCCCGGCCATCGGTTATCAACGACTAGTTTTCCTTCCGATACAGGGAAATCAGGTATATCGGAGGTAAATCGATAGTTTAAAATTTCAGCCTGCTTGGGTACATATTTTATTCCGTATTGGCCATTGCCAAGATAATAGCCTGCCCATTTCTGTACCGTATTTTTATACGGTGTTTCCATCCAAAAACAGATAGAGTCAGCAGGTATATTTAGTTCAGGGCCTTTCAAGTTGAACTCTACAATAGTACAAAATGCAACAGTGTCTGTTATGTTTGTGATGCGGTTAAAGACAACCCGTGGGCTATGGTCAAATTTTTCAAAACTTCCACCCCAACTTTCGCGCATCGGATTATTGGGATCTCCATCCATCATATATAAAAGCGAAGGTGTATCACCCATTTTTACTTCACCATTATAATATTTTTTAAAATCTTTACCTAAATATCCTGCAGCTTGAATATGTTTTTCGTAGTAATCCGAATTTTTTATACTATCCAATGTGTTATTGTTGGAAAATAATCCATAATAAGAAGAATTGACTTCAATAAACCAAAGTTCCGGAAAATTTTCGACAATATAAGCATAACTGTTCGCACTCCATTTTTTATTAGGGCCTCCAATCCAATATACTCGTATATTTTGTTGAATTTCAGGAGCATCATGTAAAGCTTGAGCCAAATCTTCAAGTCCACCCCATCCCAATATCCAAAGAGGTTGTGTACTTTTCTTTTTTGCACATTTGATAATCCAATTTGAACCTTCCGTAGCTGTCGAATAACCCACATAAGGAGCACTGCCACGTTTCCCTTGTTTTGTTACAGACTGTAAATAACTGGGAGTCGCAAGTTCCTTTTGGTGTTTTTTCAGTTTTGGTAAATCCTTTTCATACAGGCTGATCATGCGTAAAATTTCCTCCTTGCTTCCATTTCCATAAGAAGGTGAAGAAACAAGTCCTTCAATAATAAACTTATCGCTATACATAAGCAAATGTGCCATTGATTGGTTGTCATCGGGATCAGATCCTCCGATATCTGTGCTGATTAGAATTCTAGGTTTAATTGGCACAGGCTGCTGTGCCACCAGACTGACCGAATAAAGGCAAAGAAAAAAGATTAAAATGAGTCTCAGATACTCCACTGTTTGTTCTGTTAACAGTGAATAATGATTATTCATTTCAACATATTCTTCATTTAAATTTGTCTTTTCACTCATGTCTTTTATTTTCTGTTGCATAGTTTGTTTTTTAATCGTATAGTTTTGAATATTAAAACTTTAAATATTCAATTTTTTCGTTTTCATTTCTTCCAATTTAATCAATTCGTCCCTATACTGTGCTGCTTCCAGGAATTCAAGTTTTTTGGCTGCATTTTGCATTGCTTTTTTTGTTCTTTCAATTGTCTTTTCCAATTGTTTTTCGTCCATATATTGAATAACCGGATCGGCAGCGATGGATATGCTTTCAGGTTCGATGTATGCTTTTGCTTCTGTTTGAACTGATTCGGTTGTCAATTGGAATGCTTTATCTTTCCTGATTTGTTTAGGAATTATGTTGTGAGCTTCATTATAAGCCAATTGTTTTTCCCGGTGCCTGTTTGTTTCGTCGATCGTTTTTTGCATGCTGTCAGTGATTTTGTCAGCATAGAAAATCACTTTTCCGGAAACGTTACGGGCTGCACGGCCTGCTGTTTGTGTCAATGAACGATGAGAGCGGAGGAAACCTTCTTTATCAGCATCCAAAATGGCTACCAAAGAGACTTGGGGAAGGTCTAATCCTTCTCTCAACAGATTCACACCGATTAATACATCATATTTTCCGTTTCTTAAGTCTTCCATAATTTGGATACGTTCCAATGTCTGGACTTCCGAGTGTATATAGTTGCAGTTGATGTTCATTTCCAGCAGATATTCAGATAATTCTTCTGCCATGCGTTTGGTCAGGGTGGTAACCAAAGTTCGTTCGTCTTTTTCAGTTCTGATGTTTATTTCTTCTAGCAGATCATCGATTTGATTGAGACTTGGACGTACTTCAATGATTGGATCCAATAATCCTGTTGGACGGATAAGTTGTTCTACAACAACTCCTTCGCTTTTAGCCAGCTCGTAATCTGCGGGTGTTGCGCTGACAAATATTGTTTGGTTAATGATATTTTCAAATTCTTCGAATCTTAAGGGCCTGTTGTCGATAGCTGCCGGTAAACGGAATCCGTATTCGACCAGATTTGTTTTTCTGGAAGCATCTCCTCCGTACATGGCGCGAATTTGAGGTACGGTAGCATGACTTTCGTCGATAATTGTCAAAAAATCATTTGGAAAATAATCGAGCAGGCAGAATGGCCTTTCTCCCGGTTTGCGTCCGTCAAAGTATCTGGAGTAATTTTCTATTCCGGAACAATGTCCGATTTCCTTAATCATCTCAACATCATAAGAAACTCTTTCTTCGAGCCTTTTGGCTTCAAAGTTTTTTCCGATACTGTTAAAAAAATTAACTTGTTGTTTTAAATCGATTTCGATATTGATAATTGCTTCATTTATCTTTTCTTTGGTAGTAACAAAAAGATTTGCGGGATAAATCTGGTATTCGTTGAAAGTTTCTAACGTAATTCCGGACAATGGATCCACAGTACATATCTGTTCTATTTCATCTCCCCAGAATATGACCCTGAGAATGAGATCTACATAGGCGAGGTAAATATCTATCGTATCGCCTTTTACCCTAAAATTACCATGACTTAATGATATTTCATTGCGGGAATATAAGCTGTCAACAATTTTTCTTAGAAAAACGTTTCTGGGAATGAGTTGCCCTTTTTTTATATGAACAACATTATTTTGAAAATCTTCCGGGTTACCGATACCATAAAGGCATGATACGGAAGAAACTACAATCACATCTCTTCTTCCGGAAAGTAAGGCGGAAGTTGCTGAAATCCGGAGTTTTTCCAATTCATCATTGATTGCCAGATCTTTTTCGATATATAAATCTGTGATCGGAAGATAAGCTTCAGGTTGATAATAATCGTAGTACGAAACAAAATATTCAACCGCATTATCCGGGAAAAAAGATTTGAACTCAGAATAAAGTTGAGCTGCTAAAGTTTTATTGTGACTAAGTACTAAAGTGGGTCTTTTTACCTGATTGATAACATTGGCGACGGTAAATGTTTTACCGGATCCTGTTACTCCAAGCAGTGTTTGGAATGGAGTACCATTATTGATCTCGTCCACGAGAGCGGATATCGCTTCCGGTTGATCGCCGGTAGGAAGATAATCTGATGTGAGTTGAAAATCCACTATATTTTATCGATTCTTTTTTGATGTCTTCCTCCTTCAAAAGGAGTGGATAAAAATGTATTGACAATATTTTCAGTTTCTTCTTTCGATATGAATCGGGCAGGAACAGCCAAGGCGTTTGCATCATTGTGCGCTCGTGCAAGCCGAGCGATTTCTTCGTTCCAACAAAGCGCCGAACGCACTTTTTGATGTTTGTTTAACACTATGTTGATCCCGTTTCCTGATCCGCAAAAGGAAATGCCCGGATATACTTCTCCTTTTTCAACAGCAGACGCCATAGGATGAGCGAAATCGGGATAGTCGCAACTTTCCGGAGAATATGTTCCGAAATCTTTGTATGCAATGCCTTTTCTATCAAATATGGATCTGATAAATTCTTTCATTTCGAAACCGGCATGGTCGGAGCAGAGACCGATAGTCTGGTGCATGGCACTTGGTGCACGGTGCACGGTGTTGTTTGATGTATTTTCCATAGGTTATCCAGGAAAAGAGCACCGTGCACCGTGTGTCGTGCACCGTGCACCTTTTTTATTAAATTATCTCTTTCACTTGTTTATAAACATTCTCTCCCGTGAATCCAAGTTTTTCGTCCAAAACTTTATATGGAGCGGAAAAACCGAAAGATTCCAATCCCCACACTTTACCGTTGGATCCTACCAATCCGGCAAGAGTAACCGGAAGTCCGGCCGTCAGACCGAAAACTTTGGCTCCGGAAGGAATGACTGATTCCTGATATTCTTTAGGCTGATTGCGGAATAATCCTTCGGAAGGAACGGAAACAAGACGAATTTTGATGCCGTCTTTTCTTAGTAATTCTGCGCCTTCTGCTAAAGTGGAAACTTCTGAACCGGAGGCTACCAGAATAATATCCGGATTTCCGTCGCATTCAACGATATAACCTCCTTTTTCAGCTTGTAAAGCTTCTTCATAACGGGAATTTTTAGCCGGAAGGTCTTTGATATTCTGACGTGATAAAATCAATGCAGTGGGAGTGTGGGTATTTTCCAATGCCAGTTTCCATGCAACAGTTGTTTCCTGCACATCTGCCGGACGAAGTACCAGTACGGAATTTTGTCCGTGATGGTTCTTCAGTTTTTCCATCAAACGGATTTGAGCCTCCTGTTCTACAGGTTCGTGTGTAGGACCATCTTCTCCGACACGGAAAGCATCGTGTGTCCAGATGAAAATAACCGGTTGTTCCATTAATGCAGCCATGCGTACGGCTGGTTTCATATAATCGGAAAAAACAAAAAATGTTCCGCAAGCGGGAATTACTCCGCCATATAAACTCATACCAATGCTTAAACAAGCCATGGTCAATTCGGAAACTCCGGCTTGAAGAAATGCTCCCGAAAAATCGTCTTTGGTAAATGCTTTTGTTTGTATTAAGAATCCGTCTGTTTTATCGGAGTTGGATAAGTCGGCAGAGATAACAATCATGTTTTCAACCTGTTTAGCCAATACGCCTAATACGGTTGATGATGCAGCACGTGTGGCTTGTCCTGGTTTTTGTTCGATGGATTTCCAATCGATTTGTGGCGCTTTGCCAGAAAACCAGTAGTCTAATTTAGCAGCTAAAGAAGGATTTGTTTTTGCCCAAGCTGCTTTTTCTTCTTTTTTCTTTGCAACAATTTGTTTTAAAGCTGAAGTTCTTTGAGCATAAAGTTCTTTGACTTCAGGGAATATTTGGAAGGGATTCTCAGGATTTCCACCCAGATTGATGATCGTTTTTTCGAATGATGCTCCGGCTTCTCCCAGAGGCATTCCGTGAGTGGCGCATTTCCTTTCATAGCAGGATCCGTCGGCGGTTAATGCACCTTTTCCCATGATTGTTTTTCCGATGATCAGGGTTGGTTTTTGAGTTTCTGTTTGAGCGTCGGTTAATGCTTTGTGGATAGCTGTCGCATCATTCCCGTTGATTTTAATCACTTTCCATCCCCATGCTTCATATTTTTTTGCAGTATCTTCGCTGGTTACAGCGTTGGTGTCTGTTGAAAGCTGAATGTCGTTGGAGTCATAAAACATGATCAGGTTGTTCAAACCCAAGTGACCGGCGATACGGCCAGCTCCTTGTGAAATTTCTTCCTGTACCCCTCCGTCGGAGATGAAAGCATATATTTTTTGTGTAAGTTCTCCACCTAAGCGTGCATTCAAAAATTTTGCGGCAATAGCAGCACCCACGGCATAAGTGTGTCCTTGTCCCAAAGGACCGGAAGTATTTTCAACACCTCTCATTACATCGACTTCCGGATGGCCTGGAGTCGGACTTCCCCATTGACGGAATTCTTTCAATTCGTCCAAAGTATATTTTCCTGTTAAGGCCAATACGGAATAAAGCATGGGCGACATATGTCCCGGATCGAGGAAAAAACGATCTCTGCCTTCCCACTTAGGATTTTCGGGGTCGTAGACGAGGAATTCTGAAAATAACACATTGACAAAATCGGCTCCGCCCATCGCACCTCCGGGATGTCCTGATTTTGCTTTTTCTACCATGGATGCTGATAAAATACGAATATTATCAGCTGCTTTGTTCAATAGATTAATATTATTCATAAAGTGGATAAATTTGCAAAATTTCCACAAACTTACGAAAAAAGAAAAGAAACAGGAGGCAAAAAGATATAAATATTAATTAAGAGTATGGAATATTTTAATAATTTTAATTTTTATCAAAGAGTTCATTCAAATCTATAACAAGACCTTCCAAAACCAGAGAAGGAACTTTGGTATGCCCATAGATCAAATCATATGTAGTCCCATTGTCATATTTCCCATCAGGCTGCAATAAAAAGACATTGATGGCTTTATCTTCCGGATAAACAACCCAGTATTCGCGAACACCGGCTGCTTCGTACAGAAAATATTTTTCATTCAAATCTCTTTTTCCGATACTTGGAGAAAGCACTTCAACAACTAAATCCGGAGCTCCGATACAACCTCTCTCATCTAATTTGGATGGATCACAAACAACACAAATATCAGGTTGCACTACATTGAATATTTTATCATCAGCAGTTTCGCCGTTGAGAGGCAAACGAACATCAAACGGAGCATGATAAACTTTACATTTACCTCTTCTTCGAGTTATAAATGACCAGGCATTTCCCATAAGGGAAGCTGTAATTTCTGCATGCATCCGGAAAGGAGCGGAAAATGCGTAAACTATACCGTTTAACAATTCTCTCATTTTATCGTCTGTCCATGACAAATAATCAGCATAAGAATATCTTCTGTTTCCATATGCTGCTGCCGGTTCTTCTACTTTATGGATTGATTCCGGAGCTTTTTCTTCCGGTAGTTCGTTATTATCTTTTGTATCCATTGTGTCTTTTTTTATCAAACACAAAGATATAATTTTTAATGGAAATTCAAACAAATTATACACTGATTTTATCTTCTTATAAATTTGTAGTTATGAATATTATTATTTGGTAAAATATATACGTGTTTTATGATATGAAAATGAAAAATTTATTGTTATGTACTAGGAATTAAGAATAAATTTTATTTGTATTTGAGCATTTTCAATTTTCAATTCTCCGTTTTCAATTTTATTTAATAAATTTGCACATTATCAATCTTTAAAGTTTAATGGAAATTAAAAACGCTAAGTTTATTATCAGTAATACAGATGTAAGTAAATGTCCTCAGGATAGTAAGTCAGAATATGCTTTTATCGGACGCTCTAATGTGGGAAAGTCTTCTTTAATCAACATGTTAACCAACAAACATGGGTTGGCAATGACTTCTTCCACTCCGGGAAAAACCATTTTAATCAATCACTTTCTTATCAATGACGAATGGTACTTGGTGGATTTGCCCGGTTATGGTTATGCAAAAAGAGGAAAAGCCGGACGTGAAAAAATTCAGGATATTATCGAACAATATGTGATGGAAAGATTGCAACTTACTTGTCTTTTCGTTTTATTGGATTGCCGCCTTGAACCACAACAGATCGATTTGGAATTTATGGAATGGCTGGGCGAACATGAAGTTCCGTTCTCCATTATCTTCACCAAAACAGACAAAATAAGTAAAAGTAAACTTACTACAAATACGGAACGTTATAAAGAAAAATTATTGGAAACATGGGAAGAACTTCCTCCCATGTTCTTTAGTTCATCCGAGCAACGCAAAGGGCGTCAGGAAATTCTCGACTATATTGATGATATAAATAAATCATTGAAAGATGGGTAAAATTAAACACAGTGTTTTCGTGTTTAACCCATCAAAACAAGCTCCAAGCTACTGTTAATCCTGCCATCACAATGGCAACCATACTCATCAACTTGATAAGAATGTTAAGGCTGGGGCCTGATGTATCTTTGAACGGATCACCGACAGTATCTCCCACAACAGTGGCTTTATGAGGATCACTGCCTTTTCCTCCCAGATTTCCTTCTTCAATATATTTTTTAGCATTGTCCCAGGCTCCTCCTGAATTAGCCATAAAAATGGCGAGTACGAAACCTGTACTTAAACCTCCGGTCAGCAATCCGATAACTCCTGGAATACCAAATATTAATCCGACAATGATCGGAGTTGCAATAGCTAAAAGTGAGGGAATAACCATCTCTCTCTGCGCTCCTTTGGTAGAAATTTCGACGCAACTGGCATAATCAGGTTCAGCTTCTCCGGTCAGAATACCTTTTATTTCACGAAATTGACGACGAACTTCTTCCACCATGCTGGCGGCGGCGCGACCCACAGCATTCATCGTTAATCCGCAAAACATGAATGACATCATTGAGCCTAAGAATATTCCTACCAGCACTTTCGGATTCATCAATGTTACATTATAGTAATACATAAAATCGACGAAATCAGCTTGTACCGTTTCGATAACTCTTCCGTCTGCAAGATTTAACACATCTTGTCCTCTGCGCAATAGTCCCATCTTAATTTCCTCTATATAAGAGGCTAACAGTGCAAGCCCGGTCAAT
Source organism: Bacteroidales bacterium (assembly GCA_031553435.1). Lineage (GTDB taxonomy): Bacteria > Bacteroidota > Bacteroidia > Bacteroidales > Azobacteroidaceae > JAVBLQ01. The sequence continues at coordinate 35,599 of JAVBLQ010000007.1, forward strand.
GCTGCAGAACCGATGGCAAACCCTTTTCCGGTAGCAGCGGTTGTATTTCCCAAAGAATCCAATGCATCTGTTCTTTTTCTGACCTCTTTACCTAAACCGCTCATTTCGGCATTGCCGCCGGCATTGTCAGCTATAGGTCCGTAAGCGTCTGTCGCCAAAGTAATTCCTAAAGTGGAAAGCATCCCGACAGCAGCGATTCCAATGCCGTATAATCCCATTGAAACATTGGAAAAATCAAAACCGGAAGCAAACATATATGCTGCAATTGTTCCGATCCCTACAGCAATGACAGGAATTGCCGTAGAAATCATACCCAGTCCCAATCCTGAAATGATTACGGTAGCAGGTCCGGTCAATCCGGCCTCTGATACCTTACGTGTCGGTTTATATGTATGCGAAGTATAATATTCTGTTGATTGTCCGATTATAATTCCGACTATAAGTCCTGAAATAACAGAACAACTGATCCAAAACCAATTATTGATTCCCAAAAAATAAAGGATTCCGAATGTAGCAAAAACAATAAGCAGAGAGCTTAAATTTGTTCCGATAGACAAAGATCTAAGTAAGTCTTTCATACTCGCATTTTCTTTTGTTCTGACTGAGAAAATACCAAGTATGGATAAAATGATACCTACGGCAGCAATCAACATTGGGGCGATCACAGCTTTGTATTGAGCATTAACATCTCCGGAACTGACAAAAGCAGCTGCACCCAAAGCAGCTGTCGCCAGGATAGATCCGCAGTATGATTCGTATAAATCAGCACCCATTCCTGCCACATCACCTACATTATCACCCACATTATCGGCAATAGTTGCCGGATTTCTCGGGTCATCTTCCGGAATGCCTGCTTCTACTTTTCCTACAAGGTCGGCGCCTACATCGGCCGCTTTTGTATAGATACCTCCGCCAACACGGGCAAAAAGCGCCTGGGTAGAAGCTCCCATACCAAAAGTCAACATAGTGGTAGTGATAATGGTCAATTTATGCATGTCGTTTATAGACTCCGCCGGAATCAACCAATTAAGTAAAAGATACCAGAACGAAATATCTATCAAGCCTAATCCGACAACTACAAGCCCCATCACGGCGCCACTCCGGAAAGCAACCTGCAAACCCTGATTAAGAGATTGTTGTGCTGCATGAGCAGTGCGGGCAGATGCATAGGTAGCCGTTTTCATACCTAAAAAACCGGCTAATCCGGAAAAGAAACCTCCCGTAAGGAAGGCAATAGGAACCCAACGGTTTTGCAAATCAAAACCAAAAGCCATAATTGCAAATAAGAGTACAAGAAACAAAAATACGATGCCGACAACTTTGTATTGTTGTTTGAGATACGACATAGCGCCGACCCTTACATGTGAGGCTATTTTCTGCATTACATCCGTACCCTCACTTTTTTTCAACATCCATTTGTAGAAGTAAAACGCGAACACTAATGCCAAAGCCGAGGCTATAGGCACAATCCAAAAGATACTAGTTACCATAGGTATTTAAGATTTAAAATTAATCGGGGCGAAAGATAATAAAAAGTGAAGAATTAAGAACTAAGAGTGAAGAATTTTTGCATAAAAAACATTTTAATATTTTAACGATTAATAAAATTTTTCATTTCTCAATTACAGGTTCCGTCCAAACTACAACTTTTTCCCTGTATTGTTTCAATATCTGCGTCATCTTTTGTAAATACTTTATTTAATACTTTCAGGAAATCGTCTTCACTGACCACACCGGTAATAATATGTTTTCTATCGAATAAAAAGAATGGAACATAGTAAAGATTCAGATTTTCAGCATCTTCAATATCTGTATGGACGTCATTGGCAAATTCGTTGCTATCAAGCATTTGCAATATCTGGTTTTTATCCAGACCGATTTGTTGACCAATGTTCAAGAGTACGTCATGGTTGCTGATATCTAAGCCCTCTGTAAAGCAGGCTTTGAATAATTGTTCTTCGGCCAAGTCTGCTAGTTTATATTTTCCGGCTAAATGGATTAAGCGGTGAGCATCAAACGTATTGGTAATAATGGCTTTATCAAAATTGTAAACGAGTCCGGATTCACGGGCTTTAGCTGCAACTTCATTTTGTCCGGCAACCGCTTCTTCATAAGAAACACCTTCCATATCAGCCATATATTGATATAGATCGCCGTTTTTACCTTTATTTAAAGAAGGGTCAAGCTGGTAACTATGCCAAATAATCTCCAATTCATTGGATTGGGGAAATTTTTTCAATGCCGATTCAAATATTATTTTTCCCATATAACAATAAGGGCATACAACATCCGACCAAATTTCTACTTTCATAACATTATAATTTATGAGTTAAAAGATAAAACTAAAAATGAAAAATTTTCGACAAAGATAATTATAAAACAATTATTTACTGATAATGTTCAGTCTTGTTAATAATCAATAGGTTATGTTTCTTAAAATAATAAATTTGTTAATGGAGAGATTTCTTAAAAATGAAGAATAAAAAATGTAGAATGAAGAGTTTTTGTTTGTACACAACAAATTAATTCTTCATTCTTCATCCTTCATTCTTAATTAAATTGTACTTTTGCCGTTCTAGAAAAAATATTTACTACTTACTAATAAACAAATTAAATGAATGCATTTGTATTTCCCGGTCAGGGAGCTCAGTTTGTGGGAATGGGAAAAGAATTGTATGAAACTTCTCCTTTTGCCAAAGAAATGTTTGAAAAAGCAAACGAAATATTAGGATTTCGAATCACGGATCTGATGTTTGCCGGTACAGATGAAGACTTAAGACAAACTAAAGTTACCCAGCCGGCTATTTTTCTTCATTCTGTTATTCTTGCCAAAACGATGGGTGATGCATTTTGTCCGGAAATGGTTGCCGGACATTCTTTAGGTGAATTTTCGGCGCTGGTTGCCGCTGGAGCTTTATCTTTTGAAGATGGCCTGAAATTGGTATATGCCAGAGCTTTGGCTATGCAAAAAGCTTGTGAAGCAACTCCATCTACCATGGCGGCAGTGCTGAACCTGACGGATGAAAAAGTAGAAGAAATTTGTGCCGGAATCGATGATGTGGTTGTTCCTGCTAACTATAACTGTCCCGGACAAATAGTTATTTCAGGTTCGGAACCCGGAATAGATAAAGCTTGTGAACAATTATTGGCAGCAGGTGCAAAAAGAGCTTTGAAACTTAAAGTAGGAGGCGCTTTCCATTCACCTTTGATGGAACCTGCCAGAGCTGAGTTGGCGGAAGCTATCAATATTACAAACTTCTCTGAACCTGTATGTCCTGTATATCAGAATGTAACGACTGTTGGAGAATCGGATCCGGATACTATCAAAAAGAATCTGATAGCTCAATTGACTGCTCCTGTGAAATGGACACAATCCGTACAACATATGATTGCCGATGGTGCAACAAACTTTACAGAAGTTGGCCCCGGAAACGTTTTGCAAGGATTGATCAAAAAAATAAATGCAGGAGTTACTACTCAAGGAATTTCCTAGGAAGTGAAAAATTAAAAGTGAAAAATTAAAAATAGGTTTACGCTTTTAATTTTTCACTTTTAATTTTTTCATATACCCATATAGTTAACTTACTATTTTTAAACGTGGAATATTTTTACAAAGATATGCAATTTATGGGTTGCAAATAAGACTATTAAAGACTATAAAACATAAATAGACCACTTGAAAAAGTAGTCTATTTGTCTTATTTACAGCCTATTTCTGAGGTGTTTAATCTTTTTTGTGGGTTAATACTCTTCTTCGTTGAAAAAGAAATCTTCTTTACTCGGGTAATCCGGCCAAATATCTTCGATGCACTCGTAAATTTCACCTTCATCTTCCATTTCCTGGAGATTTTCAATAACTTCAAGTGGAGCTCCTGAACGAAGGGCGTAGTCTATCAATTCATCTTTTGTAGCGGGCCAAGGTGCATCTTCAAGCTTAGAGGCTAGTTCTAATGTCCAATACATGCTATTATAGATTTTAGTCTGTTATTCTTAAATTTCCGGCAAAAGTATAATAATAAATTTTATTTACAAGGATTCTCCCAGAGAATTTCAGATTTTTTATTTATATGGCATTGTTTTCTGGCTAAAATAAAGAAATAATCCGATAATCTGTTAATAAATCTCAAAATATCTTTCTCAACATGAGCAAATTCTGTTATTTTATAAATGTTTCGCTCTGCACGCCGGCATATTGTGCGACATATGTGCGATAGTGCAGCACTTTTACATCCTCCGGGGAGTATAAAATGATTTAACTTGGGCAGCATTTCGTCTGTTTTATCAATTTCTTTTTCCAGCAATAAAATATTTTCTTCTTTAATGCAACAGGGAGTGGATGAAAATTTGCTCTCTCCGGTTGCCAGATACGATCCGACAGAAAATAATATATACTGGATTTCTCTTAAAATCTGGAGATCGTTTTCTTCTTGTATTTCTTCAATCAGTAGTCCGATGAAAGAATTCAGTTCATCAACGGTGCCATACGCCTCCAGTCTGAAGTGGGTTTTACTTACTCTTTCTCCTCCAACTAGTGAAGTCATTCCTCCATCTCCGGTTTGAGTGTAGATTTTACTTTTCATTAAAAATGTACTTTGTAGTTCCTTTTATATAGTTTTTTATTAAAGATGACCAATCCTAAAACATACAAATCCATTGTAATGGTAACTTTGGGATTAGATGTTATTGTTTTCCAAAGGTTTTTCATTTCTTTATTTTTTCTGATACTATCAATAACAAAAATAACATGAGTATGTTCATCTATGTTTGATAAAATTTTTTCCAATAAGGCATAAGTCATTTCTGTATTGTGAGTTATATTGAAAAAAACAAAATCAGGAATATGATTTTTATTTCGTATTGAGTCCAGTGTCTCAATGTTGATTGCAGGTTTTATTTCAAATGGTTTGAATTGATTGGAGATCATTTCAGCCAATGAAATATCTGTTATGTTTTCCTCCAATAATGTCAATTTACCTTTGTCCAAAGCGCTTAATAAGTATAATATTTCCACCTCCCGTGAAAAACCTATTTGTAGAACATGATTTGGTTTAAAAAAGTTTACTAGCCGGAATAAAAGTTGTCCGTATTTTTTCTTTTTTCTTCTTTTTAATTGAAATTGCGAGCGGAGTTTTTCTGTTTCTTCAAAGATGTAAAATATTTTTTTTTCCTCGATTACTTTATTGATAAGGTTAAAGGCAAAAGGAGAATGGACTCCGTGTCCACGGCGGAAACGGATGTAGCGGTAGATTTTTGTGGGGTATTTAACGATCATAGAAGGTGAAAGGTGAAAGGTGAAAGGTGACGGTCGCTTCGCTTCCTTGTGAAGCTTCGTTTGTGAATTTCACCTTTCATAAGGAAGCGAAGCGACCTTCACCTTTCACTTAATTACTGATTTGATTTTATCGACAAAATCCAATTTTTCCCATGTAAATAACTCTACTTCAACTTCTAAAGGAGAGGGGTTGTATGCAGAAGTAAAGATTTTCTTTACCACTTCATTTTCACGTCCCATATGTCCGTAAGAAGCTGTTTCAAAGTAAATTGGATTGCGCAATTTCAAGCGTTCTTCAATCGCTTTGGGACGCATATCGAATATTTCTTCTATTTTTTTGGCAATTTCTCCGTCACTTAGTTTCACTTTGCTTTTTCCATAAGTATTTACATAGATATTCATGGGTTTGGCAACTCCGATGGCGTAAGATACCTGCACAAGAATTTCATCGGAAATTCCGGCTGCACAAAGATTTTTTGCTATATGACGTGCGGCATAAGCGGCTGATCTATCCACTTTTGAAGGATCTTTTCCTGAAAAAGCTCCTCCACCATGAGCTCCTTTTCCTCCATAAGTATCCACAATAATTTTGCGGCCTGTTAGTCCTGTATCTCCGTGAGGTCCTCCGATAACGAATTTTCCTGTGGGGTTTACATGATACTTGATCTGAGTGTTGAAAAGCGCTTGAACTTTTGCTGAGTAATTCTCTTTTACTCTGGGGATAAGTATGTTGATTACATCTTCTTTGATTTTTGCCTGCATGGCAAGATCAGATGACAAGAATTCGTCGTGCTGGGTAGAAATAACAATGGTGTCAATGCGAAGCGGCGTTCCATTGTCATCATATTCTATGGTAACCTGTGATTTGGCATCCGGACGAAGATACGGCATCAAATACAATTCATTTTTGCGAATTGCTGCTAGTTCCTGTAGTAAAGCATGGGAAAGATCCAATGCAAGCGGCATGTAATTTTCAGTTTCGTTGGTTGCATAACCAAACATCATTCCTTGGTCTCCAGCCCCTTGTTCATAAGGATTTTCGCGTTCGACTCCACGATTGATATCTGCAGATTGTTCGTGGATTGCGCTGAATACTCCGCATGATTTGGCCTCAAATTGGTATTCACTTTTTGTATAACCAATTTTTTCGATTACCTCACGGGCAACGGTGGCTAAGTCTATATAGGCGGAAGATTTAACTTCTCCTGCCAATACAACTTGTCCTGTAGTTACCAGCGTTTCGCAAGCTACTTTAGAATCTTTGTCGTAAGCCAAAAACTTGTCAAGCAGAGCATCCGATATTTGATCGGAAACTTTATCGGGGTGTCCTTCCGACACCGACTCCGAGGTGAATAGATAACTCATATAAAAAGTTAATAATTAAAAATTAATAATTTAAAAATGAGGGTGGAAATGGGACCGTATGATTGGCAAAGAAGTATTTCTTTTTAGCATTTTTTATTGTGGTTGCAAGCAGGACAAATCCATCCACCTCATTTAGTTGGGTGCAAAGGTAGGAATTTATTTTGATTTTGAATAGATCAAGTTGTTAAATTGCGTATTTTTGTCTCAGAAATGAAATGATTGGATAAAATATTTACGAGTGAAAGATGTTTTATATATTTTGCTTATAATCAGTGTTTTTAGTTGTTCGTCAATACCTAAAAACTTTACATTCCACAATGAGAATAAATATACAGGATTGGATCAATTGATTGATATCAATGGATATTATGTTGCTCAACGTGCATGTGATTCTACATTTTATTCTATATTCAGATTTTATCCGAACGGACAATTTACCATCGCTACTACCAGCAAAATATTTCCGGAATTGATCGAGTGTATGGAAAAAGGTGGTAAATCTACCATTTGCAAATATCCTCTTTGGGGATTTTATCGGATAAAAGGAGATACGATTCAAACACAAGTCATCCGAACAGAAGGTAGCAGTTATGTTATTTTTAGGGACTACCTGATTTTACCCAATAAAAATATTGTAAATATAAGCGATTATGTAGAGCCACAATATTCTAATCTTGGCTATTTGAAAAATTATCCTTCTTTTAAAAATAATCCTTGTGGAAAATCTGCGAAATTTTATTCAGTAAGTACTAAGAGTGAAGAACTGAAATAGTTGTTCATAAAAAGTAATTGATACTTAATCGCATTTTTCCAATAATCCCAATTATGGCTTCCGGGGCGAGAAATGAAATCATGAGGAATATTTTTTTCAAGTAGTTTTTCATGTAATTCACAATTTACTTTATAGAAAAAATCTTCACTTCCACAATCAATAATTAAAGACAATGCGTTGGGTGTCAGTAGATCTAGCATGTTTACAACTGTATTTTTTTTCCAATTTTCGGAATATTGGGCATAAGTTCCTAATCGTTTGGCTATGTCCCAATTGTTTGGGAATTGGCAAATATCGACTCCACCGCTCATACTTCCGGCCACTCCAAAAATATCCTGATGTTTAAAAGCCAGATACAAAGCGCCATGTCCTCCCATACTTAAACCGGTTATTCCCCGTCCTTTGGGAGATGCAACGGTCTGGTATTTTGCATCTATTTGTTGTACCAATTCCTTGCTAATATAAGTTTCATATTGGAATGTTTTATCGATGGGACTGTCAAAATACCAACTGCTGAAGCCTCCATCCGGACAAACAATAATCAGGTGATGTATATCTGCAAGTGATTCAAAACCTTTTCCTTTTGTTAGCCATCCACCTGTGCAATCATCTCCATATCCGTGTAAGAGATAAACAACGGGCCATTTTTTAGATTGATCATAATTATCAGGAGTAACTACCACTGCCTTGATCTCTTTTTGCATGACTTGGCTGTAAGTAGAAATAGTATCTGTTTTTGCTCCATATACAGTATATGTGAGCAAAGAGAGGAGAAGTAACAAGTTGTTTTTTAATGATATCATAATCATTTTAATTTATCAATAAGCATAACTAAGATCGATTATATTTATTACAAAGATAATTTGTTTTTACAAAAAACAAATCAGGAAATAAGACGGACTTTCACATTTTACCTGATAATATTTCAAAAATGTGTTTTATAACATAAAAAAATAAGCGTATATTTCAACACTTATTCTTAATATTGTACTCTCAATAGTCAAGTTAAAAAGAATATTTATGGTTGAAATATTAAAAAAACAGGTTTTTGATGCTAATATAGAACTTGTTACACACGGATTGGTCATTTTCACCTGGGGTAATGTGAGTGGAATCGATCGTGAAAAAGGATTGGTTGTCATCAAACCTTCAGGCGTTTCGTATGAGAATATGAAGGTTGTAGATATGGTTGTTCTTGATTTAGATGGGAATATTGTGGAAGGAACACTCAAACCTTCTTCAGATACGGCAACACATTTGGCTTTATACAAGGCATTTCCTAATATCGGCGGAATTGTTCATACTCATTCTACTTATGCCACAGCCTGGGCGCAGACAGGATTGGATCTTCCTAATATCGGTACTACTCATGCCGACTATTTCAAAGATAATATTCCTTGTACCCGGGGTATGACTTCTAAAGAAATTGAAGAACATTACGAATTGGAAACAGGTAATGTAATTGTTGAATGTTTCAGGGAAAAAGCTATAAGTGAAGATTATACCCCGGCAGTTTTAGTCAGCAATCATGGCCCTTTTGCGTGGGGAAAAGAGCCTCATAATGCTGTTCACAACGCTGTTGTTTTGGAACAGGTAACCAAAATGGCTTCAATCTCTTTTGCCATCAATCCTCAATTGAAAATGAATGAGGATTTGATTAAAAAGCACTTTTTCAGAAAACATGGTCCAGGTGCATATTATGGACAGTAAATTCAATGTGCCGATTTTTCAATATGCCAATATGCCAATGAAAGGAAGTAATTTTACCAATTGGTATATCAGCACATTAGTATATTAATAAATTTAAATATAATCACTATGGAATTTAAAGATTTGGAAATTTGGTTTGTCACAGGAGCTCAGCTTCTGTATGGAGGAGATGCAGTAATACATGTAGATGCACACTCTAATGAAATGGTGAAAGGACTGAACGATTCGGGAATTCTTCCGATAAAAGTAGTTTATAAAGGTACGGCAAATTCATCGGCTGAGGTTTCGGCAATTATGCGGGCCGCTAACGGTGATACAAAATGTGCCGGTATGATAACCTGGATGCATACTTTTTCACCTGCAAAAATGTGGATTCATGGTTTAATGGACTACAAAAAACCTTTACTCCACCTCCATACTCAATACAACAAAGAAATTCCCTGGAATGAAATCGATATGGATTTCATGAACCTGAACCAATCGGATCATGGCGACCGCGAATTCGGTCATATTACCAGTCGCCTGCGCAAACCTCGGAAAGTAGTGGTAGGCTACTGGAAAGAAGAAGAAACGCAAAAGAAAATCGCATCCTGGATGCGTGTTTGTGCCGGATGGGCAGATGCTCAGGATATGCTTATCATCCGTTTTGGCGACAATATGAATAATGTAGCCGTAACGGACGGAGATAAAGTGGAAGCCGAAATCCGTTTGGGATATCATGTCGATAATGCGCCTATTGCCACATTAGTTCCTTATGTGGAAGCTGTTACGGAATCAGAGATCGATGCGGCGATTGCCGGATACGAAAAAAATTATGACTTTGCCGATGATTGTAAAAAAGGTGCGGAAAAACATCAGTTTGTACGTGACGCGGCAGCTCAGGAAATCGGACTCCGCCGTTTTCTTCAGGATAAAGGCGCCAAAGGATTTACAACAAGCTTCAACGAACTGGAAGGCATGAAGCAATTGCTGGGATTTGCTTCTCAACGCCTGATGGCGGAAGGTTACGGATTCGGGGCGGAAGGAGACTGGAAGTCGGCAGCGCTTGTTCGCACCATGTGGGTGATGGGACGAGGATTATCCGGCGGTCAATCATTCCTTGAAGATTACACATTGAATTTTGACGGAGAAAACAGTACCATTCTTCAATCTCACATGCTGGAAATCAATCCGGATATTACTGGTACAAAACCCCGCATTGAAGTTCATTTTCTGGGAATCGGTGATGCCCGTACATGTGCTCGTCTGGTATTCCAGGCTCATAAAGGAGAAGGCGTTGCTGCTACCATCGTGGATATGGGCAACCGTTTCCGTATGATTGTCAATGAAGTTGAAGTCAGGGAACCGAAAGCGCTTCCGAAACTTCCCGTTGCTTGTGCTTTATGGAAACCGATGCCGAACTTCGAAATAGGCGCCGGGGCATGGATTCTGGCCGGAGGCACTCACCACTCATGTTTCTCATTCTCTCTTACAACTGAAATGATGGAAGATTATGCCGAAATTGCTGATATTGAAATGTTGATTATTGATAAAAATACCAACATCCGTCAGTTCCGTCAGGATTTGAGAAATAATGAAGTTTATTATATGTTAAATAAAGCATTAAGATAATTTGCCAATGAATCAATATGCCAATGTGCCAATCAGGGTTTTCATTGGCATATTGGCATATTAACTAATTGACACATTGAAAACATGAAATATATCATAGGACTAGATTATGGCTCTGATTCTTGCAGGGCTATTATCACAGATGCATCAAACGGAAAAGAAATTGCTACGGCGGTGAAATATTATCCCCGCTGGATGGAAGGAAAATATTGCGATCCGAAAGCAAATCAATACCGGCAGCATCCGCTCGATTACATCGAAGTGTTGGAAGGAGCCATTAAAGAAGCTTTATCGAAATCGCCCGCCGGAACTGCTGAAAATATTGCCGGAATAGCTTTCGACACCACCGGTTCCACACCTGTTTTGACAGATAATAATGGTACTCCGTTGGCTTTGTTACCTGAATTTGCAGAAAACCCCAATGCCATGTTTGTGCTTTGGAAAGACCATACGGCCATCAAGGAAGCCGCTGAAATCAATAAATTAGCAAAAGAATGGAAAATAGATTATACCGCTTACGAAGGCGGAATTTATTCTTCCGAATGGGTTTGGGCGAAAATGTTGCACGTGCTCCGCGAAGATGAAAAAGTACGCAAAGTCGCTTATTCATGGGTCGAACATTGTGACTGGTTACCCGGATTAATTACCGGAAATTGTAAGCCCGAAACCATGCCGAGAAGCCGTTGCGCTTCCGGACATAAAGCGATGTGGCACAAATCATGGGGCGGATTGCCTTCAGAAGAATTCCTGACTAAATTAGATCCGATCCTTGCCGGATATCGTTCGCGTTTGTATTCGGATACTTTTCCAAGTGATGTAAAAGTTGGCAATCTGACCGAAGAATGGGCCAAACGCCTGGGCTTGACTACCAATGTTGCCGTTGCAGTCGGCGCTTTCGATTGTCATATGGGAGCAGTCGGTGCGCAAATCAAACCAGGCGATTTTGTTCGTGTCATTGGTACTTCTACCTGTGATATTATGGCGGTTCCTTACAATGAAATCGGTGATAAATTGATCCCCGGTATTTGTGGGCAAGTGGATGGTTCTGTAATTCCGGGAATGGTCGGACTGGAAGCCGGACAATCCGGTTTCGGTGATATTTATGCATGGTTCAAACGGGTATTGGAATGGCCAATTCGTAATTTAATCGGTAATTCGAGTTTGTTGGATGCTGCTACAAAAGAAAAACTAATTACAGAAGCTACTGATGCAATTATACCTCAACTGACCAAAGAAGCCGAAAAAATTCCGGTAAGCGAGAGTACAATCATCGCTACCGACTGGATGAACGGCCGCCGTACACCGGATGCCAATCAATTATTGAAAGGTTCCATCACTGGATTGACATTGGGAAGTACTGCTCCTTTAATTTTCCGCGCATTGGTTGAAGCCACCGCTTTCGGCTCCAAAGCTATTGTTGACCGTTTCTTGGAAAATGGCATTGAGATCAAAGAAGTTATCGGTATTGGCGGGATTTCTTTGAAATCTCCTTTTGTCATGCAAACATTAGCTGATGTATTGGGAATGCCGATCAAAGTCGCTAAATCAGAACAAGCTTGCGCCTTTGGAGCCGCTATGTTCGGCGCAGTTGTCGCAGGAGTTTATCCAACAATTGAAGATGCTCAAAATGCAATGGGACAAGGTTTTGCTTTTGAATACAAACCCAATATGGATAACCACAAATTGTATGCTGAATTATATCAAAAATACCAACAAATCGGGAAATTCAGCGAAATGCAAAATAATTGAGTAATAGAATAACTGAGTAACTGAATGACAGATAAAATCAATTATTCCGTTATTCAACATTAATAATTGAAATATTATGAATTGGAACTCACATGAATTTATATGGCTCGACTGGGCTATTATTGCAATTGGGATTTTAGCTGTGACATGGGCTGTCTGGCGTTCGATACAAAAAGACAAACGTTTGCAACAGGGCGCTGACAGCGAAGACTATCTGTTCGGTAAAGGTGAGCCATGGTATATCATTGGGGCTGCCATCTTTGCTGCAAACATCGGATCCGAACACCTTGTAGGGCTTGCCGGTACAGGTGCAAAAGCCGGTGTAGGCATGGCGCACTGGGAAATGCAAGGCTGGATGATACTCATTTTGGGGTGGCTTTTTGTGCCATTCTACCAGCTTATGAACAATAAAATGGAGAAAATCATCACCATGCCCGACTTTCTTAAATATCGCTACACGCCGGCAACAGGTTCGTGGCTATCTATCATCACTCTTATAGCATATGTATTGACCAAAGTAAGTGTTACGGCATTTACCGGAGGTATCTTTATGGAGAGCCTTTTAGGTTTGCCTTTCTGGTACGGGGCAATTGGTTTGATAGTTTTAACAGGTATTTTTACCGTTCTGGGCGGTATGAAGGGAGTGATGACATTGTCAGCCATTCAAACGCCTATCCTTATCCTTGGTTCATTCCTTGTGCTTTTTCTGGGATTGTCAGCGCTCGGAGGAGGCAGTATTGCTGATGGTTGGGCTGCAATGATTGACTACTCTAAAACACTGAACGTAGGTGCAGATGGTGTTGCATATGGTACTAACCACATGTTCCATTTCGAGACTGGTGATCCGTTGTATGACGACTATCCCGGTTTCTGGGTATTTATCGGAGCGTCAATTATCGGTTTCTGGTATTGGTGTACCGACCAACACATTGTTCAACGTGTACTCGGACAACGTAAAGGTGAATCTAACGAGGAAGTAATGAAACGTGCACGCAGAGGTACTATTGCAGCCGGTTATTTCAAATTGTTGCCTGTATTTATGTTCTTGATACCGGGTATGGTTGCTGCCGCATTGGCTGCGCGTCCGGATAGTGGTTTCACATTGAATGATCCGGATACCGCCTTTGGTTCAATGGTAAAATTTGTTTTGCCTGCGGGAGTAAAAGGTATTGTTACGATAGGTTTCATATCGGCATTGGTTGCTTCTTTGGCCGCATTCTTCAACTCTTGTGCAACGCTGTTTACAGAAGATTTTTATAAACCGAAGTTCAAAAATAAAAGTGAAAGCAACTATGTTTTGGTCGGTCGTATTGCTACAATTGTGGTAGTGGTGCTTGGTATTATATGGATACCTGTGATGATGAGTCTCGGTAGTCTTTACGATTATTTGCAGGGTATTCAATCGTTGCTTGCTCCTGCGATGGTAGCAGTATTCGCACTGGGTATATTTTCCAAAAAAATTACGCCCAAGGCGGGAGAAGTCGGTATGATAGTGGGTTTTGTTCTTGGTATGTTGCGTTTGCTGACCAACATTTTTACAAATACAGGTAAGGATGTGATGACAGGCTGGTATTGGGAAGGTACCACCTGGTTTTGGCAAACTAACTGGCTTATTTTTGAGATATGGCTACTTGTCTTCATCATATTGCTGATGGTTGTGGTGTCGTTTTTTACTGCGAAACCGACTGCTCAACAGATCGAGGCTATCACTTTCACCAGTGATTACAAGAAACAAATCGGAAAGAGCTGGAACATGTGGGATGTTATCGCATCGCTTGGTGTTGTTGTTCTTTGTGCGCTGTTTTATTGGTATTTCTGGTAAGAAGTTGAGACAAGGTGACAGAGAGTGACGAGGTTATCACTCGTCACCTTGTCACTTTTCGTCACTACTTAATTATTCTTGAATGCCATACGGCGAAACAGCCATTCTACAATCAAGTGATTGTAAGCCTTGCAATAATCTGAGTTCGTTGTATTCTTTTTCTCCCATCATCTTTTTGATGAAACTTTGTTTCATTTCTCCGAATGATTCTTCCATCAATTGAGTGAAAAAATCTTTTGTTTCAGGATATTTGGATATACCATAGCTTGTAATATTAGCTTTTGCTGCTGCAATTTTGATGGCATCATCTAATCCACCGAGAACATCAACTAATCCGAGTTTTATAGCTTGGTTTCCTGTCCAGACGCGACCTTGACCGATGGAATCGATTTCTGCTTTTGTTTTTGAACGACCATCAGCACAACGTGTTAAGAATAAGTCGTAACCTCTTTCAACATAAGCCTGGATCATTCTTTTTTCTTCATCATTAAATGGTTTGGTAGGAATTCCTACAAACGGAAGGCCGGCTCCGCCTATCGTTGAGTGTTTGTTTGTTTTTACTTCGTCGTAAGTCAATCCCATTTTCTTAGCCAATGCTTCTCCTTCGGGAATTAATCCGAAGATACCAATCGAACCGGTCAATGTATTGGGTTCTGCCACAATCGTATCGGCGGCACAAGATATGTAATATCCTCCGGAAGCGGCATAATTACCCATGGAAACGATGACTGGTTTTACTTTTTTCAGGTCCATTACGGCTTTCCAGATTTGTTCGGATTCGTAAGCGCTTCCACCTCCTGAATTTACACGGAAGACAACAGCTTTGATGTCTTTATCTTTTTTTACTTTTTCAAATACTTCTACATATTCTTTGGAAGTAATTGTATTTTCTCCGGCAAATAATCCTTTTTCTAGTTCTCCCACAATGCTACCTTCTGCGTAAATAACAGCGATTTGTTCTTTATTTTTATTCTTTTCTTTGAAGTTTACTGTTTTGAGATCAGAAATAGTGGCTAATCTTAAATCTTTATCATCTTCTATTTTAACCAATTCTTTCAGATATTTTTTTACATCTTCTTCATACATAAGCGTATCGACTAAATTATATTTTATATAACTTTCAGGTGAAGAAAATGCCATACATTCGTCAGCGTAGTTATTCAGATTTTCTATGGAAATTTTTCTGTTTTCGGAAACGCCTTTCAAATAATTTCCCCATACGTCATTTAGATAAGAAGTGATTTGTTCGCGGTTTGCATCACTCATTTTATCTGAAATATAGGGTTCGACAGCAGATTTGTAGGTTCCTACTTTGAATACCTGGAAGTTGATTCCCAATTTTTCATATAATCCTTTGGAGAATTGAATAGTTGCCCCCAATCCGCTCAAATCGAGCATTCCTTGCGGGTTGATGATCACTTTATCTGCAACTGAGGCCAAATAATATGTACCTTGATGATAACTGTCGCCATAGGCAACCACAAATTTACCGCTTGATTTGAAGTCGATTAATGCTTTTCTGATAGGTTCCAGATTGGCGAATCCGGTTCCGAAATATTCGGCTTTAATATAGATTCCTTTGATTTTGTCATTTTCTTTTGCTTTTTTGATGGCATCCAGGATGTCATCCAACACAACAGGAGCATTTGCTTTACTGCCGGATAAAAAGAGGAATGGATTTGAAATTTCGCGATCTTTTAACATTCCATTCAGATTGAGGGATAAAATGGTTTGATCCTGTAAATTGTACTTTGGTTTACTTCCGGCAGAAGCAATCACACCAATAAAAACAATGAATGAAATAATGCTTAAAATCGTACTGCCGATAATAACTCCCAGCGTGGAAGCAAGCAATGTTTTGAAAAAACTTTTCATGTTGTAAATTTATTTAATTATTTAACATATTTTTAATGCTATTACTTGTGAATGGTGAATAGTATTTACATTCTACAATATACCATTCACTATATCATCTCTGAATTCTAAAATATCTCCCGGTTGACAATTCAATTCTTTGCAAAGCGCTTCCAGCGTATTGAAGCGTATTGCTTTTGCTTTTCCTGTTTTTAAGATGGAAAGATTGGCCGGTGTAATATCCACTTTTTCCGAAAGTTCATTCAATGATATCTTTCGTTTGGCCATCATCACATCTAAATTAACAATTATAGACATTTCTTGAAATTTTAGATAGTTAAGTCTTGTTCTTCTTTCATATTCAATGCAATACTAAACATTTCGGAGAGTAATAATATGACTCCTCCTAACATTAACATACTGACTTCCGGAACATAAGGTTGTATTGCATAACCTTCTATTTTTATTGTATTCAAAGCCATTCTATAATCGAACTGACCAATAAAAGTTTCAATCAAGAATAATATAATGACGAATTTACCCAACCACTTAATCCTCTTCAAATTCTTCATATCAAATATTCTATTATTTTGAACAGATTGGATAATATTGAACATATAAATGGGTATTGCAATGAAAACTCCCAAATAAATAAGAGCAAAGACTAATGACATAATCTTAAATATTTTATCATACCAATTGAAATGTTTTTCGTGTAGTTCAGCTTTTACAATGAATCCTATTGATTCAAAATTTATTATTTCTCCTGTTATGGAGTTAATCATTTTTTGAGGGTAAGAGTATGCTCCCAATGATGGTTCTGCATTTATGTGGTATACATTAACAGATGAGTGATTTTTATTTTCCTTTTTGACAGAATTTCGTCCCTCATTGAATCCTGCCATAAATGATGAGGATGTAGAATGAAAATGAGATACGATAGAATAAATATAGATTACTCCTACCAGTAAAAAATAAAATTTGAGTTTTTTATTCATAATTCAATAATTATTTATCGTTTTTCGATATGCAAAGATAAATCATATTTTTTGAATAAAACAAATTATTTATTGAAAAACGATAAATAATTATTGCAAAAAGAGAATTTCTATTTGGCTTGCCGCGAATTACACGAATTAATACGAAATATTAAAAAAATTCGTACTTATTCGTATAATTCGCGGCAAATAATAAAAACCCGATTCTTCGAAATCTTAATCATTTTGTAACATTTTCTTTCCAACTCTGTAATATTCACGGGATATTTTTGCAGTGTAAAATAAAATCAACTAAAAAAACAATTTACAAAATGAAGAAGATTATTTTATCATTGACAGTCTTAATGAGTGTATTATTGAATGCGGAAGCTCAAAAAATAAAAGGATCCGACACCATGTTGCCTTTATCCCAGAAAGAAGCCGAAAGCTTTATGAAAGCCAATCCCTCACAAACGGTTACTGTAACCGGAGGCGGAAGTGGTGTCGGAATTTCAGCTTTGTTGGAAGGTACTACCGATCTGGCACAAGCTTCAAGAAAAATCAAATTCGACGAGAAACAAAAGTTACAGGAAGGTGGCAAAAACGTGAAAGAGGTAATTGTTGCTTATGATGCTCTGGCAGTGGTAGTTCATCCTTCAAATAAAGTGAAAAATCTGACTCGTGAACAACTGGAAGGAATTTTTACCGGTAAAATCAAGAACTGGAAAGAAGTGGGTGGTGATGATATGAAAATCATTCCTTATTCCCGTGAAACATCGTCCGGAACGTACGAATTTTTCAAAGAAAGTGTGTTGAAAAACAAAAACTATATGAATGGAATTATGAGTATGCCTGCAACCGGAGCTATCATCCAATCAATCAGTCAGACTAAAGGTGCAATCGGTTATGTAGGTTTGGCTTATTTGAATAAATCCGTGAAATCGATCCATGTTTCTTATGATAAGGGGAAGACGTTTGTAGAGCCTTCTGTCGCTAATGCAAAGAATAAAACTTATCCGATTGTTCGACCTTTATATTATTATTACATAACTAAATCCGAAAGCAAAGTAAAACCTTTTATCGATTATGTTTTATCGGTAGCAGGACAGAAAATTGTATCTGAAGTAGGATTTATTACAGTGAAATGAAACGATTTAAAAAGATAATAGAGTACTTTTTCGAAGGCCTGTTTACCCTCAGCGGAGGGTTAACAAGCCTTGCCATTTTATTGATCATCATTTTCCTGTTCAAAGAAGGTTTCGGATTGTTTAAAAGTCCTGTCGTTGAAAAAGGTTATGCTTTATGTGTGAATGCTTCTAATTCGATTGAAAAACTTAATCCTCACCAAATCAAACAGATATTTGACTCGGAAATAACGAATTGGAATCAATTGGGTGGTCGGGATCAGGAAATCATGCTTTTCCGTTTCGATGAGATATTTTCCATGTATAGTGATGAGGAATTGGGAGAAAACTATTCACTATTGCCTCAAAAATTGGGTGAAGTTGTTGCTCAAAATCCGGATATCATTGCTTTTTTGCCTCAAAAATATCTGCCTCAGAGAATAGACGGAGTAAAAATCCTTCCTTCGGAAACAATCAGTGTTTCAGATTTTTTCGGTGGAAAACAATGGATGCCTACCGCGACTCCGGCATCTCAATATGGAGTGCTTCCTTTGATATTGGGAACTTTGTGGGTAAGTATTTTCGCCATATTAATTGCTCTTCCTTTAGGATTGGGAGTATCTATTTACATGTCTGAACTGGCAAATGAAAAAACACGTAAATTGTTGAAACCAACGATTGAGTTATTGGCCGGCATTCCTTCTGTTGTATATGGTTTCTTCGGATTGGTAGTACTGGTTCCTCTTATTCAGAAGGTTTTTCATTTACCGGTTGGAGAAACTGCATTGGCAGGAAGTATTATTTTGGCTATCATGGCGTTACCTACAATTATTACAGTGGCTGAAGATTCGATGCGGAATACTCCAAGAGCCATGCGGGAAGCCAGTTTGGCATTAGGTGCAACTCATTGGCAGACTATTTATAAAGTGGTGGTTCCTTATGCTTCATCGGGAATCTCTGCTGCTGTGGTTTTAGGAATCGGAAGAGCTATCGGAGAAACGATGGCAGTGTTGATGGTCACAGGTAATGCTGCTGTAATGCCTCATTCTTTATTCGAGTCTGTGCGGACAATACCGGCAACGATTGCGGCTGAATTAGGGGAAGCTCCGGCTGGAGGCGCGCATTATCAATCTTTGTTTTTATTGGGGTGTATTCTTTTTGCCATTACTATGATTATTAGTTTGGCGGCGGAGGTAATCTCGAAGAAAAGAGTGGAAAATTGAAAATGGAGAATGGAAAATTGAAAATGACATATTGCGAAAAGATCATTTTCAATTTTCCATTCTCCATTTTCAATTTATTTGAGTCCTCGTTTAATCAACAACGGATCAATAGACGGTTGTTCTCCCCTGAATGCTACATACAATTTCATAGGATCTTCCGTATTTCCCTTTTCCAAAATATTTTTGCGGAAAGAATCGGCAGTTGCTTTATCGAATATTCCTTTTTCTTTGAAAAGTTCGAATGCATCGCTATCCAGAACAGCCGCCCATGTATAGGAATAATAACCTGCACTGTAACCTCCTCCTCCGGAGAAAATATGATTAAAATAAGTGGATTTATATCTTGAAATGATTTCAGGAATCAATCCGATTTTTTTCATTGCATTATCTTCAAAAGCTGGTAATACTATTTTTGTCGGTTGAGTAATGGTGTAATAATCCATATCCAATAAAGAGGCTGCCAATAATTCGGTGTTGATAAAACCTTGTCCGTAAGTGCCTGCATTTTTAAGTTTGGTGATCAATACATCGGGAATTACTTCTCCGGTTTTATAGTGTTTGGCATACATTTTCAAAACTTCGGGTTCGCTTGCCCAGTTTTCCATGATTTGAGAAGGTAATTCAACAAAATCTCTGGAAACGTTAGTTCCTGCCAATGAACGGTAATGACATTTGGATAACATACCATGCAAACCGTGTCCGAATTCGTGGAAGAAAGTTTCAGCTTCGTCAAAAGTCAATAGGGAAGGGGCGTCACCTGTCGGTTTGGTGAAGTTACAAACCAAGGAGATGATTGGAATTACGTTTTTCCCTTCTTTATTATAATATTGTTCCCTGAAATTAGTCATCCAGGCTCCTGGACGTTTACTTTCTCTTGGAAAGAAGTCCATATATAAAATAGCTATAACCTGATCGTTATCCATTACTTCATAAACAACGGCTTCTTTGTCGTAGGTCGGGATTGTTTTGTTTTCTTTGAAAGTCAGTCCATACAATTTGTTGGCAACAGTAAAAATTCCTTCTCTGACATTATCCAGAGAAAAGTAAGGACGGATGGCTTCTTCGTCCAGATCATATTTTTCTTTGCGTAATTTTTCGGAATAATATCTCCAGTCGTATGGTTCAAGTTTGAATTTACCACCTTCTTTATCAATCATTTTCTGATATTCGGCAGCTTCTTGTTTCGCTTTTGCCAAAGCAGGACCCCATACTTGCATTAATAGTTTGTTGACAGCTTCCGGTGTTTTTGCCATACAATCATCTAAAACATAATCGGCAAAAGTTTTGAATCCGAGAATTTGCGCTTTTTCCAAAGATAAATTAACGATTTCGTCGATATTTTGTCTATTATCCAATTCTCCGGAAGTACAACGGGTAGAATATGCTGTCCAAAGTTCTTTTCTCAATTCTCTGTTATCTGCATTTGTTAAGAAAGGGATCAAACTTGCATTGTGTAATGTGAAAACCCATTGACTTTTGGTTGAATCATTTTTGTTTCCGGCTTCTCCGGCGGCTGTTTTTCCTGCTTCTTCAGCAGCTTTGAGTTGTCCTTCTGTGAGACCTCCTAACATTGATTTGTCGGATACAACTAAATTATAAGTATTGTTTGCTTTTAGAACATTGTTTCCGAATTTCAGATATAAGAGTGATAACTTTTGATTGATTTCCTTGAATCTATCTTGTTTGTCGGCAGGGACATTAGCGCCACCTCTTACAAATCCTTTGTAAACTTCTTCCAGTAAACGCATTTGTTCAGGACTCAGATTCAGTTTGTCTTTTTGATCGTAAATAGCCTTTACTTTGGCGAATAGTTTAGGATTCAGTTTAATATTATCTTCGTGAGTGGAAAGTTTCGGTGTAATTTCTTCTGAAATTTTTATCATTTCAGGACTATTATTACTCTCGGTCAGATTGAAAAAAACGCCGGAAACTTTAGTCAATAATTCCCCGCTATATTCCATGGCTTCGATGGTATTAGCAAAAGTCGGCACTTCAGTATTATTGATAATGGAGTCGATTTCTGCTACCTGCTGTTTCATTCCTTCTTCGAAAGCAGGAATGTAATGATCAGTCTTAATCTTGTCGAAAGGCGGAGTTTGATAGGGAGTATCCCATGTTGTTAAAAACGGATTTGAGTTCATATCATTTTTATCTTCTGTTTTTTTATTGCTGTTACATGAAACCAGCAATGCTCCTGAGAGCAAGATAGGAAATAAATTTTTGTACATAATAGTTTACATTTTATGTTATGCATTTTGAATGCAAAAGTACGATAAAATTTGGATTTTTAAGGGGTTGGGAAAAGTGGAATATCAACGAATTGGAGATTTGTTTTTAAGGAGCGACTATGTGGAAGATTTACGAATTAAGATGAAAAATAAATTGATGATAATAAGAAAATTAATTAAAATGACTATCCGTAATTTCACCTAAAATAATTATTTTTACAGAAACATAGAATCTCGGGTCATGAATTTATTAAATTTCGTATCACAATATCCAGACGAATCAAGTTGCAGAGCCAAGTTTAAGGAGTATCAGGACCAACAAGGAGTCATTTGTTCTAATTGTGGCAGTAAGGTGAAGGTTTCTTTTCTACAGAAATGGATGAAAATGAAAATTGGTTTCGTATAAAAATCAATATAGGTACAACATCAGATAATCATATAGTTTTTTATAAAAAAATATTTATTCCCAAAAAAGTATTTGTTTCTCTGTTAGATAAAATAAAGGAGGCATCCTGAGGAATGACTTTGAATTCTTTGACAATAAAGATATCAGATGGAAAAAATAAGCGGAATAGAGCTTCCAGTATTGTATTTCCTGTGGATACTTCCAGGAAAAATTTCATTTTCTTGGAAGAAATAGGCCCTATGGTTATTTTCAGGTCATATTTTCCGTCGTCAAAAGATTTCCCCAGCACCCAATCTACTCCCAATTGGTTTTCTCCGATTTTGGACTCGAAATAGCTACTGGCTTCTTTGGCAGGAAGTTTGACTTTTGATATTTTGACAGGCACGTCCAGTATCAGCGATATGGTTTCTTCTATTTCAGCATGTCTGTTCCTCATTTTATGTAAAATAGGAATGATATACATGAAAATAATGGCTTGTTTTCGCTGTAATAGTTTCAGTACAGGCCAATAAGGAAGAAAAACATCTATGAAATTTTGATAACTAATCTTTTTATCATATTTAATTTCGTACAGATAAGCTTCAATTAAAGTTGTATCCAATTCGATTTCGAAGAGTTGGAAAAACTTTCTGGCATAAAGTTCTTCTAAACGATGAGCTTTGATTTCGTCAATTGCTTCTTCCTTGTTTTTATTGTTCTTTTTGTGAATATTCTGGTGAAAAAGTCCTTCAGGGAGAATATCGTAAATGCTTTCCCGATTGGCTTTAATGTAAAGAAAATCAGTTAATTCGTAATCGGAAAAACGTAAGAAAATCTCTTCAATGTCTTTTCCAAATCCTCGCCGGGCCGAACTTTCCCGAAGTACGTATATTTGGGATGGATCATAACCTTGTTCGATAAGTCCGGCTGCTATCACTTCGGCTTTATAATCTGTGTCAATGCTGTTTACTTGCTTATCTACAGATTCTAAGATGTTGATATTTTTGTATCTGTCTAGCATCATTAATCCAGAATGGTCCATTCGGACTTGCGAGGCCCTGCTTCTATTTTTTGAACTTTTTCGGCTACAACCAAATTTTCTTTATGTTGTCCGATATATTCCAGTGTGCTCAATTTGATCCATAACGAAGCAAAAGTAGCAAGGAAATATTTTGTTTGTTCCATCATTATCCGGATGTTGTGATGATCATAGGCTAATTCTAACATTCCGGATAGCATTTCCATAAAATTACCAGGTGTAACATCGCTCCACTCATAGAAATATTGAAGCATTTCTTCTTTTTTCTTCTTCGGGATAAAATTGATGCTGATCAAACAAGTATGAGCCAGCGAAGAAAACAGGTTGATCATGTTGATCGGCGCATAAAAACGACCGACGTTCCTGAAATTGAAATAAATAGTGGCAATATAGTTCAGAATATATTCGCAGACTTGTTTGGTATTTTTTGCTACATCAGATATATTCTCCCTTTCATATATTTTGGAAATAATTTTATGGGAAGATGTTTCAATATCATTCAGATGCTTTCCGAATTGTTCGTAATATTTTCTCAAATCCGGATGACTGAGCATGGAAGTGCATGGTGGTATATAACCGGAATCGACCTCATAACGATCTCCTATTTTGGTTACACGGCCAATGACCAGGTGATGCATCCCGAATTCCTCGGTGTTGAATTGTCCTACAGGTTTGATAAAAAGTTTGTAATCGGTTCCTGCGTCCGGATGACGGGGAGGCGTTTCTTCCGGATCAGGAGTCCCTGTCGGACTTCTTTCAAAGGGACGAACTACCAATATCACGTTCCAGAACAGTTGATCGTCTTTTTTGATTTTAGGATCGACTTCAAGCTCGAAAGGGAAGTCCAGCTTCAAATATTCTGAATGATCAATCGGATTGATATTGATCCGGCAACCTCCGGGTGTAACCGCATTACATTGTCGTAATTCTATCTCAACATGATTTGTTATCCGTTCTGTAATTTCAAAATTACTCGACTGTTTTTCATTTTTGTAAGGAGGCAACAGTCCATAACTATAGCTGGTAAGTTGCATATTGGTCGCATCTCTGACTATATCAATGAAATAGTTTTCCATTTGAACCAGATGGTCTTTGGAAATTTTCATTCCGTCAACCCAGTTGACTAATGTTTTTTTGATCGGGAAAAGCATGGTTTATAATTTTAATTTGTGTATATATCAATTTCTTCTTTATCCATATTTTTTGGAGAATTATTTTCTTGTTCCTGAACTCTTTTAGCAATAATACTATGCTTTTCTTTAATCTTATTTTCCGAAATACTTAATTCATAATCAATGTATTTCCTGGGATGAAAAAAAGAAGGTTTCACATAAAATATCCATTTATAGATTTCATGTTCATTGCTGACTTCTATCGGAGTTAACGGAAATTTGGTATTATAGTCTGCCAAACATTTCTGGAACCATTTTCCGAATGGCATGTTGTCAGGAGCTTTGGCTTTGATTTTTGATGGCGTAGTATCATTTGCATTTTTGAAAAGTTCTAATTCCATAATAAGCAGGTTATTATAGTCCATCATTTCGAACGATGACAAATCTTCGGATGACGAAAATTCCCATTCTTTGTATATTTCCAAAGGAATTTCCATATATTTCTGATAAGTTTGCATGTATAATGAAGGAAATATAAAGGTCGATAAACAGGTACAAGCCCATAATCCATATTGCAATTCATTACAAAGATTAAATATCAAAGAAAAAAATGCAGATCCGATGAACATCATCAAAAAACAAATGAAAAACTCCATCAGATAAGATTTGTTTTTTTTCATATCAGGAAAAAAATATCCGAGCCATTTTGCATTATACCAGCCTAATACCAAATAAAATACGGATAATAAAATATAAACTGACGGCATGAACCAATAATTTATAAATCCGAATAAAGCCGGTAACGATAGTAACACGGAAGTGAGTAATATATAGAATGTTAATTTCTTATTTTTTAAAAGCTTGTTTTTCTTGGCAAGAAACACTGCTATGAAACAGAAAAGTATCGCCAGAAGGGGCATTAACAAATAAGATGTCAGGAATTTTAATGCGAAAACACTCATAATTATAGAATTATTTGTTTACGAAAATCCGATAGTTAAAATCTTCGGGTGATTTCTTTATCAATTGGTTGAATAATTTGTTTTTTACTTCTTGTTCTGTTGAGAATAAAATGAAATTGGGTTTAAGATCAACAAAAACATCGATTGTCCGGATCAAACCTTCTTTGGGTCTGTGGCTTACCTGTACTCCTTTTTTTACATCAACATTTGAGATAACATCGCCGAATTCGGAATAGCAGAAATTAATGACATCTTCTGTTGTATAAATCCTGTCTCGCGAAGAGAGTATGTATTTATACATATCTAATGTCCTGTTAGACTTGGGAATACTTTTTCCTCCTATACTCGGTGTTAAAGAAAATACCGGATTGGAGTTTAAAAATGTACCATTAGAAGGTTTGAACAAAGTTCCGGCTTTGATATTATTTGTTAATTCACAATTTGATACCCAATAATCTATATAAATAGTTTCTCCGGTTTCTTCGGAATCGACGATCAGATAGGAAGGAACTTCACGATTGGCATTGATTTCCGCCAACCGGTGCTCCATTGAAGAAATCAGATTTTTTAAATCAGTGATCATTCCGGTCAGAAATCCTTTGCCTACCATTGAAAAAGCAGCGCTTTCGTCCCTGAGTAAGTCTATCAGATTGGAAACATATTCTTTGGCGTTCCGTATGTCGAAACGTTCGATTCCGCCTCGTTTTACGGAATATGTTCCGTATTTATGTGTTTCCGAATCATGAAAAGGCAACTCTTCATAAATCCTATTTTGTGAGTCGGAAACGGATTTAACCGATAAAAAATGTTCTCCAGGATTGCTGCTGAGAGGTATGATGTTCGTTATTTTGTCTGTTTTTACGTGTTGCGTGTAGAGATTTTTATTCGCTACAGGGAATGTATTGATAGAGACCGTAATATTTTCCAATATATTTTCATCAAAATTAGGAGGAAAAGTCACTTTCAGCCAATATAAAGATTCCTGTATTTGTGAAATTATATCATTTGAAAAAAGATTTTTTATTTCGTCCGGAAATACTTTTGGGTTTGAAGTTTCCGTATTCAAATTGTCATTTATTGTAATATATTGATAGTCATAATATTGTTTTATGCTTTTATCTGAAATAGAAGATAAATCATAATCGATAAGAAATGACTTATTTTTATTGTCCGTTTCGTTTTGAGAACTATAAATACCCGAAGATATTTTAAGCGGATTCCTTTCGAATTCCCAACGCGTAAATGGTAAAAGATGGAGAAACTCGTTTTTGTTTTCCGTATTTAAAAAATCAAAATAAAAAGATAAATTTTTTACATTTTTGATAGAGGAATCCAGTTCCAATCCGATCCAGATAATTTTTGATAATTCTTCGGATCTGACTATGCTACGGGTGTAGATTTCTTTATTTTGATAAGGATCGATTATGTAAATACTTCTTCCACAGACTAAATATTTAACATACCCTTTGACTAATGAAAATGTATCGACAGGATAAAAACTCACCTGAATTTTATGTTTCAGGTTAAAAGACGGGTCATTATAATAAAAGCCTGTTGTTTTGTCGACATTGACGTGTGTATCAACCGGCTGTGCATGTAATATCATATGTGAAGGACGCGCAGCCATCAGAATATCCGGAGTCAGTAAACGGGCGATTCGTTCCAGCATGCGTATTTCTACGTTATTAATCTCATTGGATAACCGGTATATTTCACTGGCTAATGATTCGATTAATAATTTGACTAAGGGATCTAAATTTTCGACATTACTAATACCCCAAAAATTCGTCGCATTTTTATACATGCGGTCTTTGATATTTTCTTTATGATATATTCTTTTGTTCTCCATCTTAAAGATATTTACTGTTTAAATTTTAATTGTGGCCAATATGAAAGTGAATGGTGAATAAAACTCGAAATCTGCAATTCACAAGGAACGAAGCGACCTTCACATTTCACCATTCACTTTCATTTAGAAGATAAAGGTTCTAAATACAATGAATAATAAAAACAACACCTGGTTCCGGTACTGACAATTTTCGCATCGATACGGATATCAACTTTTGTCCTTTTTTTAATATCGGAAATGTGAATGCTTGGTTCTACCTCACAAATTCTGGATTCATACTTTTTTACTGCATCCCCGACGAATTTGATGAATTGTTTCTCCCAAATTGATTTTGAAACAATTTTTTCGAAGTCCAGATCCCAGATTTGACAACCAAATTCAGGATCATATTTATGTTCTCCCGGACAAGTCGTGATGATCATTTCTATATTCTGATCTATAGACTCTTTTTCATTACACTTTGAAAGATTCCGGATATTACTTTCAAACATGCGTACGAAATCTAATGGTAATTTGTAAGGATCCACAATATTTTTTTTAGAATTATTGTTTTTTCACATTAATAGCACAAATGTATGGAAAAAATTCGTAACTTGCGCAAAATTTATGCAAATATTTATTTTAAAAACAGTTTTATTGTTAGTTTTAATTATATTTTCAATCGGATTAGTTGTATTTTTTTATATAATTAATTGATTAATAGTATTATAAAATAATTATTATTAACAATGGTCATTTTATAATAAATAACAATCTATATGTTATAAAATATTTTATTCAAATTAAATACACATATATTTTTATCATTATAAAATAAATAAAAACAAATTATATTATAATAAAAAATGAAATCAAAAAACAATCAAGATGTTAGACAAGCGATTCTTCAATTCTCTTATTATCTGATTGCGTTGGTATTTTTAGCCGTCTGCATCTTTTCAGGATTTATGAAAACATCATCTGTGGAGGTTGATAAAATATTAGCCAAGACACAGGAATACGATCACATCCGGGTCAAACAAATTGACTTGACGGAAAGTATGGATACCTTATATTTTTATACGAGTCTTTTAAATCCTGACCGGAAAATCTATAATACACAGATGTACAACGTAATCAGTCAGAGAAAACAACTTTTTCTGGAAACAACTTCAGGCATGAACGAGAAAGATTACCGGTTGTACAAAAAACTGGCCGGACAGATCAATACATTTTTAAGCATGAAAGACTCTATTTTTCAGGCTGCTTCGACTGAAGAATTAGTGAGGATTGACTTATTGAGATGTATTTCGGATAATAAAAAAGTAACCAGAAGACTATCTGTTGAAGGAATTTCATTTGATAAATAATAGTTATGAACGACACAATGAATCACAAGGAAAAAATAATAGGATTTATCTATGTTTCTCTGCTTTTTGCTTTTATAACAACAGTTTGTTGTTTGTTGATCTTTTACTATAATTCAAATTTTCATTCATTTTCCCAGAAAGATTTTGCCATAAGTAAAATGGATAGAATCAAGGAATATCAGGATTCTCAGAACAAGGCCTCCGTAGTTGTTGATTCTCTTTACAACAAGATTAACCGTTATAATCCCGGAGTACATGCTGTGTATGAGGAAAATGATATCAAATTCATGATTAATGATTTGAAACAGGTTTATGAGTCTCATTCCTGGGATTCAAGATACAAATCATTTTTACATGTTTCCGAATTTTATAATATGTGGTTTATCGATAAAAAAGATCTCTGGAGTAAAAAGGACAATATTGTCCGGTTCAAAAAAAATCTGGAAGAATGTGAAATCGGATTGACCAATAAAAAATCGGATTTGAATTCTGCTGTAAAAAAATAAATGCTCGTATGAAGAAAGTAAATAATTCAAAGATTTATATTATCATTCTTTCTGTCCTCTTTTGCATTATGATTGCTTATCTTATTCGTTATCTGTTCAGCAAAAGAGAAATTTATGCCTTTATTTCTTCTTATGAAATATATAAAGGAGAAAGTATTTCTTATTCCGACAGCACATTCAGAGCCAAAGACTGGCTTTGGGAGTTTGGAGACGGGAATGTTTCTTACGAGAAAGAAGGAAAATATAAATATACGGAAGTCGGGACTTACCAATTGCGTCTCACCGTTAATCAATCTCTCCGTAAAGAATTCATTATCAATGTAAGAACACCGGTAAAACTGGAACGGGACTCATTGATCAGGATTGAAGCCCCTCATCTGGCATTGCAAGATGAAATTTTGATTTTCAGAGGTATCGGTTTATCCAAAGAATGGAGGTGGTCGTTCGGCGAAACGGGAATCATTGATTCCAGAGAGCAAGTTGTGATGTATGCCTATAAACTGCCTGGTACTTATGAAGTTGAATTGATGACGGAAGATACCAAATATCCTATCAGGCATACCATCGAGATATTGCCCAAATATATGGAAAATGATACTACGGATGTTCTCTCGTTGGTAGGAAATGATATCAGGGAACATCTTCAGGCTATCGTTGACGGAGAACCTTTTAATCCGCATTACAATCATATCATGACTAAATATTTATGCAATAATCCGGATGTGCTTGTAACAATAAATAATGATAAAAAAAATGATTTTTACTCTTATTGCCAGGGTTTAAAAATTATTGGAAGAAAAAATACGAATATTCTTGAAATCATTGTTGTTGTAGATGAAAACAGACCGGGTTGTTTGCAAAAACTATTTGTGATGCAAAATACGAGAAGCCAAAAGTAAACTTTCAATCAGCTATTATTCTATGTCAAGTAAAAATTATTTGTTAATCATTATGTCGTTTCTCTTATTTTCTTCGTGTGGAACCATTAATTTTTTTACCCGTCTGAAAAAAATACCGAGAGAATACAGCCTTAATTATTGCGGAGAGGAAATCAAAGCTCTTGAAACAGATCTGAATAAACAAGTCTGGATTGTATTTTCAGACCGGGAAAATAATTCAACTTACCAAAATCCGGGGGGTAAAGTAAAACTGAAACCTGTTGGATTTTTAGATGCATTCCTGGTGATCAAAGAAAAAAAAGATTATTTGCAGTTGATAAAATATGATCCGGAAATTACAGGAAATAACATGCTTGCTTCCCGAATAAAAAATAAGAAAAAAGTAGAATATTACGGATGGATGCATAAATCACAACTGTTACTTACACGACAATCGATAACAGATATTGCTACAGGATTTAAGAATAAGCAAATCAGTATAATAACGGATACTACAACTTTAGAAAAACCATATTTGTTTTTTGCCGACAGCCGGATCCGGTTGTTTAAAGACCCGGATTTGAGGACTGATAACGGAAAAATGCCACTTTACAGTATTTTATATACACTCAAAACTTCCGAAGACAAACAAAAGATTTTGGTGGCGAAAAAAACGACAATTTCGCCTGATAGCACTTCTTCCGAAATTCTGGGATGGGTACATTCATCTTTAGTCAGAGATGTTAGCCCCAGATTATTTGTGGATTTAAAATCCATATCCCCTGATACACTTTTGGAGTTTCAGGATAAACTTCAGTTGAATACATTTAAACTTTCTTCTTGGAATTTGGATAGAGGACTGCATTTTGGACAGTTGCATCCTGAAGTAAAATACAATCCGGTTCTTTCTTATTCACGAAAACCAACTTCGGTGAACTTCAAAATAGGTGTTTTGGGTCAGGTGGTCGAACAGGAGAATAATTATGTATTTAATGTCAACGGAAACAAAATTATGTACAATCGCTTCAAAGAACTTGAAGTAGAGTTGAAAAAACTGAATATGCTTTTTGTTTTTGAAGCTAGGGAATCAGTAATTGAAAAATATAACGAAATAATCAATGCCATTCAAAATCTACAACCTTTATTTGAAAAAGAAAATGATGATTTTAGTTATCGTTTCGGAGCTGTAGTCCCTGTCAAGGGAAAAAATTCCGGACCGGCTCCGAATATTTTGACTAAAGGAATGAGCAATAGTTTTACGGAAATTTTAGACTTCCTTATTTCACAGGCTGATACCACCAACAAATTACAGCCGCTTTCCCCTCAAAATGCCTGGAATTGTTTGAGAAAAGGGATTCATATGATAGAGCCTTACAAAGACGAAACA
Source organism: Bacteroidales bacterium (assembly GCA_031553435.1). Classification (GTDB taxonomy): domain Bacteria; phylum Bacteroidota; class Bacteroidia; order Bacteroidales; family Azobacteroidaceae; genus JAVBLQ01. The sequence continues at coordinate 66,773 of JAVBLQ010000007.1, forward strand.
AATGTGGTGGTTATTATCGGAGAAGACGGATATTCCGAATGGGCAGATTCGGTATTGGTTCGTAAGATGGCAGCAGCTAATTGTCGTATTCTGGGCTATCAGTTTCATAGTAAAACAAATAATGAGGGTAACAATTTTGTCTTGCAAATAACCAATATGATTGAGCATTGTGCTTCACGGGAGGCGTATTTTAAACGCGAAAAAATTGTTTATGCTGATCAACTGAGACCTATGAATAATTACAAGGAAAAATCGAAAAATATTTATGCTTTGGATTTTCCTGACCGGAGTATGACTCAGGGATGGATCCTTTTTCCTGAAAAAAATAAGACATTGCCCTTGGATATTCTTGCCAATAGTATTGATTCGCTGGTGACGGAAGTGAAATGGGATAACAATAACCTGATCAATAGCCTGTATAAATCGTTTAACACTGTCGGAAATCATCGCCATCAATATGATTCGATATTTGTTAAATACAACCGGATGTTGCCAAACAAAGTATTGAAAAAAGAATTTACAAAAAATTTCAATCAGGAATTACCTTTCTGGTATCTCCCTTCTTTGAAAGTGAATATGCCTGATTCTATCGATAGGGAGTTAAAATATTATTTGTTGTTATCAAAAGATGAGCTGGAAGAGTTGAGACAATTTATAAGTACCCTTTCAGCTAATGATGTTGATTATCAATACAAAGGAAGAGAAAAGAAAACGAAGAAATCTTGTAATTGTCCGGATGATGATTTTTTTGATCATATCGATACTAAAGTCGATTCTGTTGGTGGCAGAAAATATATGAGTACCAGAAATATCCGTAAAAAATTACAGGAATTTTACTACAGAGAATTGAAGTCCTGCAAATTATGCAAGATCAGCACTTCGACGATCAGGCAATATTCTCTGGCCGAAGCTCAACGGCAAATTACCGGTTGTCCGAGCTATAGTCCGATACTTCAAATGTACCTTGTGGGTAACATCAGGCAAAAAAACTGTTTAACGGATCCTGAATTAGATGCATTAATCACTTATTTCAAAAAGAAAAAAGAAGAATTGGATAGATATCTGATTAGTACAGAAAAATTTGAATCTAATGGGCAGACTTATTATTGGATCAGTCAGAGTTTGTTGCCGTGAAGTGGTTACGGGTTACATTCAAATTCCAAACATACAAGTCAAAGCATCTGCAACAATAAAGTTACTTCCTCCTATAAAAATCAAATCATCCGGAGAAGCTGATACTTTGGCTGCTTTGATCGCTTCTTCCACGCTGGGAAATGTTTTACCGGATAAACCTTCGGCTGTAGCTCGGTTTGACAGTTCAATTTCGTCCAGAGCTCTGGGAATGGATGCTTTGGTGAAATAATATATCGCATATTTGGGCAAAAGTTTCAGGACTCCGGTAATATCTTTATCATTCACCATGCCGATAATAAAATGCAATTTCTCGTATTTTTCCTGTTCCAACTGCCTGACCACATAACTGATACCTCCGGTATTATGTCCGGTATCCAATATTATTTTGGGAGCATTACTTATAACTTGCCAACGGCCTTCTAAACCTGTGATTTCTATGACATGAGCAAAGCCATCATAAACAGCTTCTTTCGTGATAGAAAATCCGGCTTTTTCCAATTCACGGATGGCACAAAGTACTGTGGTTGCATTTTTTTCTTGTACCAAACCTCCTAATTCTCCAATCAGATCAGGGTAATCTTTGGTTTGGAACAAAAATTTTCCATTGGGAAGAATTTCAGCTTTTTCAACTATTTTTTCATCTTCTGCAAAAATGATGGGAGAGGAGACTGATCTTGCTTTTTCTTCAAATGCTGTTCTAACATCTCCTTGGGCTTCTCCGATTACAACAGGAATTCCGGTTTTAATGATTCCGGCTTTTTCGTGCGCTATCTTAACCAGCGTATCGCCCAGAAATTGGGTGTGATCAAAACTGATATTGGTAATAACACATAGATCAGGATGAATAATGTTGGTGCTATCCAATCTTCCGCCCAATCCGACTTCAATAACACTGACGTCTACTTTTTCGTGTGCAAAATAATCAAAAGCCATGCTCATTGTCGTTTCAAAGAAAGAGGGTCTGAGTGTTTCAATAAAGTCTTTATGCTTTTGTATAAAATCAATAATGAACTGTTCGTTAATTTTTTCACCATTTACCCGGATTCTTTCTTTAAAATCTCTTAAATGAGGGGAAGTATATAAACCAATTTTATATCCTGATTGTTGTAATATAGCAGCAAGGAGGTGAGAAGTTGAACCCTTTCCGTTGGTTCCTCCTACATGAATAGTATGGTATGATTTGTGCGGATGATTTAAGTGAGAATCAAAGGAAAGACTATTTTCCAAGCCTTCTTTATATGCAGCGCCTCCGATATGTTGAAATACGGGGGTGCTTTTGTATAGATATTCCAGAGTTTCCTGATAGTTCATGTAATCTTTTTATTTGTATTTTAGCAATTCCGGAATTTCCGACGGTTCCTTTGCCACCTTTATTCCGGCCTCTTCGAATGCTTCAATTTTTTCTTTTGCAGTTCCGGAACCACTTGAAATGATTGCTCCGGCGTGTCCCATTTGTTTTCCGGGAGGAGCTGATTGTCCTGCTATAAAAGAAACGACAGGTTTGCTAATGTATTGTTTGATGTATTGGGCTGCTCTTTCTTCGGCATCTCCACCGATTTCTCCAATGAGGACAATGGAATCAGTATCTTCATCATTTTGAAATAATTGCAGAATTTCCTGAAAGTATAAACCTACCACAGGATCTCCACCAACTCCAACAGCCGTAGATTGTCCGATATTTTTCTGTGTAAGGCTATATACAATTTGATAAGTGAGGGTTCCGCTACGGCTAATTACTCCGGCTCCTCCTAATTTGAATATTTGAGGAGGTAGTATTCCTACCAGACTTTTGGTTGGAGAAATAAGTCCGGGACAATTGGGTCCAATGAGTTGAGAACCTTTTTTTTGAACATAATTGTATGCCTTCACTACATCTAAAGTCGGAACACCTTCTGTTATACAGACAATTAGTTTTATATTTGCAGCAGCAGCTTCCATAATTGCATCCTTAGCAAATGATGCGGGAACAAAAATAACTGAAGTGTTTGCTCCGGTTTGTACTACAGCATCATGAACAGTATTAAAGACAGGTATCCCGATAACCGAAGAGCCTCCTTTCCCGGGAGAGGTTCCTGCGACTACTTGCGTACCGTATGCTTTCATTTTGGCAGCATGAAAACTGCCGTCTCTTCCTGTGATTCCTTGAATTAGCAGGCGTGTATTTTTGTTGATTAAGATGCTCATGTTTCTTCACTCTTCACTTGTATTTATCGCCAATTTCGTTGCCTCTTCCATCGTTTCAGCAATAAGAAAATGTGTGTTGCGCAACAGGTTGCGTCCTTCTTCTTCATTAGTTCCTGTAAGTCGGACAATGATGGGAATGTTTGTTTCCAATTGGTTGAATGCCTCGATCAACCCGTTAGCCACATCGTCACAACGGGTAATTCCTCCGAATATATTGATTAAAACAACCTTTACGCGTGAGTCTTCCAATAACAATTTCATGGCATCAATCACTTTGTTTGGATTTGAACTTCCGCCGATATCCAGAAAATTGGCAGGATTACCTCCGTATAGTTTTATCATATCCATCGTTGCCATGGCCAGACCGGCGCCATTTACCATGCAACCGATATTTCCATCCAGATTCACATAACTGAATCCTTTACTTTTAGCAAAAATTTCTTTTTTCTCAGCATCTGTGGGTTCGAACAAAGAGAGAATTTCGGAATGACGATAAAGTGCATTATCATCAAATGTCATTTTAGCGTCGATGGCAAGTATATTTCCTTCTTCTGTTAAAACTAATGGATTAATTTCTGCCAGAGAAGCATCTTTTTTAATAAATAAACAGTATAGTTTTTGAATGATGAGGGCTGTTTGTTTCACTAAATTCATATCGTCGAATAAAGTGAAAGCTGCTCTTTTGGCAAGAAAATCCGGCATGCCGATAGATGCATCTATTTCAAAACGAAAAATCCGGTCAGGAGTTGTGCGTGCAACTTCTTCAATATCCATTCCACCTTCTTTGCTTAACATGAGGACAACTGACCTGGAATTCCGGTCGATAATCAGACTCATATAATATTCGGAAGTAATGTTTATCGCTTCTCCAACCAGGATACGGTCAACGGTGTAACCTTTGATATTCATGCCCAGTATTTCATTGGCATGTTTTATTACTTCCTCTTTATTGTTGGCTAGTTTAACTCCTCCGGCCTTACCTCGTCCTCCGACCAGTACCTGAGCTTTGACAACGGCTCTTTGTTTTCCGAGTTCGTCGTAGGCATTACACACATCTTCAATGTTTTTACACAAAATGCTTTTTTCGACAGGTATGCCATAATTGGAAAATAAACTTTTGGCCTGATATTCGTGTATTTTCATGACAGTGTCTTTTAATGAGTGATGGATAGCCCGTAACTATATGAAAACAAAATATAACTAATTTCTTAATTTTCAATTCAAATGTTCCGGCCTCAACAAATCATTTACCGTTTTCACCGGATTGAATGTTTCGATGGGAACTTCTACAAAAATGGTGTTCCAATGAGCCATAGCTCCATTCCACAAACCGGGTAATTCTAATGCTTTCAGCTCTTTACCTCCTTTGGATTTGGATGAAATGAATCCTGTATTTTTATCGACATAATCCGGTAGATTGTATTTTTCTCCTTTGTAGTTTTTAACTGCACAAACCAAGTCAACGGGGTTGAAATGAGTTCCATTTTCAAAAAAATGGAGGCTTAGTTGATCTCCCATGTTGATTTGGGAACTTTCAAGGATTTGCAGAGAAATTGTATCATCGGAATTTATGGTTAGGAAGGGGCCGCCACCCGGTTCTCCCACATTCTGAACCATTCCGCAAACACGAAGTGGCCTGTCCAGCTTAGATTTGATATAAAGAACAAGCTCTACGTCTTCCAGGTTTTTTGTATCGGGATTTTTAATACATAAATCATTCTGGAGGAAGTGAATCATTTCCAACAGTTGGTCATGTGTATAACTTCCGGAATCTATCAAGCTCATGTAGTCGAAGATTTTCTTTTGTTTTGCAACCAATATTCCGGCAATCAGTTTTTTATATTGTACGGTAATGTCTTTGAAAGAATCGGGTACAACATTGTCAATATTTTTAATGAATATGACATCGGCCTGAATATCATTCAAATTCTCAATCAAAGCACCATGTCCGCCTGGACGGAATACAAGTTCTCCGTTTTCCCTGAAGGGTTGGTTTTCCATATCGGCAGCAATGGTATCGGTTGACGATTTTTGCTCACTGAAACTGATATTGAACATTGCATCGTATTTTTGTTCATAAAAACGTGCAATATCATGCGACAAGTCTTCAAACATTTTTCTATGTTCGGAAGATACTGTAAAATGGATGTTTACATCATTCAAAGAGTTTTTTGCATACATTGCACCTTCAACAAAATGTTCTTCCATGGCAGTTCGCGGACCCTCCGGATATTTGTGGAATTTCAATAAACCTTTAGGTAATTGTCCGTAATCCAATCCATTGTTGTATAGCAAGTTACTTGCAACAGCTTTATATTTTCCTTCTTGGATTAATTCGGAAATCCCTTTTCCATGATTTTCCCGGCAAATATTATTCAAATCATCATAAAAAGCGAATTTTTCTATTTCATTGAAAAATTTTGTTTCAAAAGCATTTTGAGGAATTTCATAATTCGCATCCAGAAACTCAAATAAATTCTTGAACATCCGGCTTGCAGCACCCGAAGCGGGAACAAATTTTACAATTTGTTTGTTTCTATTCAGATAATCGTTCCAAGCATCAAAATAATCATCTTGTTCTTCTTCGGGAATTTGCATAATTCCTTTTTCAATTGAAGCAGATGCTGTTATTTGTAAATACGGAAATCCGTTGGAAAAACAGGCAAGTTGTTCCGATATTTGTTCTGTGGTAATGTTTTTACTTACAAGTAAATCTAAATCTTTTTGTGTGAACATAATATTTGTTTAAAGTTAGATGTTGTACAAATTTACACAATTCCTTGAACAAAGAAAGTAAATATTTGTATTTTTACATCGAAAAATTAGAAAAACAGTGGGAAAAATATCAAAAATATATCATCAGCTATTGAAAAATGTGGGCGATGCCTGTAACCCTGATGATATTAAAAAAGCAAGAAAAATCATTGAAACAGCTTATACATCAGGTTTCTATCATCTTGATACATATGGTTTGGATTTGAGGTTGAGAAATTTGCAAACAGCTTTGATCGTTTCTGATGAAATTGGTTTGAAACGGGCGTCAGTTCTTGCGGTTATCCTGCATCAAACTGTTGTTGATCAGGTTGTTTCCATCCAAGAGATAGAACAGGCTTTTAGCTCAGATGTCAGCGGCATTATTCACGGATTAATTAAAGCAAATGAATTATATGCCAGAAATGTAGCCATAGAAACCGAAAATTTCAGGAAATTACTGCTCTCGTTTGCAGAAGACGTTCGGGTTATTTTAATCATGATTGCCGACCGCCTTTTTTTGATGCGCTTTGCTAAAAAATTTGAATCGGATGCCCAACGTATTAAACTGTCAGCCGAAGCATCTTATCTGTATGCGCCGTTGGCTCACCGTTTAGGTTTATATACTATCAAATCAGAGCTCGAAGATCTTTCTTTAAAATATTCTGATCGTGATAGTTATGATTATATTGCTAAAAAACTGAATGAGACTAAACGTTCACGAGATCAGTACATCGCCGGATTTATCGCTCCTTTGGAATTGAAGCTAAAGGAAACCGGACTGAAGTTTGATATCAAAGGGCGTACAAAATCTATTCATTCCATTCGAAATAAACTGATCAAGCAAAAAACGGACTTCGAATCTATTTATGATCTCTTTGCTATTCGTGTAATTTTGGATACGGCGCAGGAAAAAGAAAAATCAGAGTGCTGGCAAGTCTATTCCATCATTACAGATATGTATCAACCCAATCCTAAACGGATGAAAGATTGGCTTTCTATTCCTAAAAGTAATGGCTATGAATCGTTGCACACTACGGTTCTAGGTCCGGGAGGCCGCTGGGTTGAGGTTCAGATTCGTTCCAAACGAATGGATGAAATTGCAGAACGAGGATTGGCAGCTCATTGGAAATACAAAGGAATCAAAGGAGAAACAGGTCTGGACGAATGGTTGAACAATGTTCGCGAAGTCCTTGAAAACAAAGATTCTACTCCGGTTGATCTGATGCAGGATTTCAAACTGGATTTATATGATGAAGAAATTTTTGTTTTTACACCTAACGGTGATTTATTTAAATTGCCTCAGGGAGCTACTGTGCTTGATTTTGCTTTTGCTATTCACACCAAATTAGGAAGCAAATGTGTTTCAGGAAAAATCAATGGTAAAAATGTTCCCATCAAACATAAGCTGAAAAGCGGCGACCAGGTAGAAATACTGACATCGCCTAATCAATCGCCGAAACAAGATTGGCTGAATATTGTAATCACATCCAAAGCCAGAACTAAAATCAAACAATCTTTGAAGGAAGAGGCTGTCAAGCAGACAGAATTCGCCAAAGAATTACTGAAAAGAAGATTCAAAAACCGGAAAATAGAGGAAGATGAAGCCGTAATGATGCGCCTGATCCGCAAAATGGGATATAAAACCGTTACGGATTTTTATGCAGATATTGCCGATGAGCGTTTGGATGTAAACAATGTGATCGACCGTTATGTTGAACAGGAGAAAAAAGAAAAAGAGATACATGAACAACATAATACACGTAGCGCTGAGGCTTTTATCTCAACTTCACAGGAAGAAATAATAGCCGGTACCGATGAATTGGTCATTGATCAGAATCTGAAAGGAATCGATTATAAGCTGGCCAAATGTTGTAATCCGATTTATGGGGATGAAATTTTCGGTTTTGTATCCTCGCAGGGAATAAAAATACACCGTACCAGTTGTCCCAATGCACCGGCAATGTTCAACCGGCATGGTTACCGGATTGTGAAAGCTCGTTGGGCGGGAAAATCAGGCACTACCTATCCTATCGTTTTACGCGTTGTGGGACAGGATGATATCGGCATTGTAACCAACATTACTTCTGTGATTTCCAAAGAAGCTGGAATGTCTATGCGTTCGATTTCTATTGATTCGAATGATGGTCTGTTTCAGGGAAATATTACTGTAATGCTGAGCAACACATCGGCAATGGATATGTTAATCAAAAAAATAAAGGCTGTGAAAGGAGTTAAACAAGTAAGCCGTTTGTTTTAGTGGAAAGTCGAAAATAGAAAATCAAACAATTAAACAATAAACAATACAATGGAAATCCTCAATTTTATACTGATAATAGTAATTTTAATCATTATTATTTCCGCTAAAAAATCAATTTTGAGAGAGATAGAGAATCTGGGTGATATAATCCGGAATTTATCTTTTAAAATCAATGAATTAGACAAAAAAATCCAAAATCAGAAAACAGATCAGCCTTTGGTTGAGCAGGAACAAAAAATTATTGCAGAACAGCAACCGGTTACAGAACCGGAACTTGTAATTCCTGAAGAAATTATTCCGGAACCGGAAATCGTTGAATCTTTCATCACAGAAGAAGAACAGGTTGAACCGGAAGTTGTTGAAGAAATTGTCAGAGAGGAAATTATCGTGCCGTCTGTCACACAACAAGACCAACCTAAACCGGAAAAAGAAAAAAGCGACATTGAAAAATGGCTGGGCGAAAATCTGTTAAGCAAAATCGGTATCGCCACCTTGGTTTTAGGTATCGCTTACTTTGTAAAATATGCTATCGACCAGAACTGGATCAACGAAATCGGCCGTGTGGCAATCGGAATACTTTTGGGAGGCGCTATCATTGGCATTGCGCATAAACTGAAAGATAATTACCGCACTTTTTCTTCCATTTTAGTAGGTGGCGGAATTTCTGTTTTATATATCACGATTACCATCGCATTCAGGGAATATAATTTGTTTTCTCAAACGGTAGCTTTTATTTTCCTCATATTCATTACGATACTTTCGGTGCTTCTTTCTATTCTTTATGACCGGAAAGAGTTGGCAATCTTTTCTTTATTGGGAGGTTTTGCATCTCCGTTAATGGTTAGTTCAGGTACAGGAAATTACATTGTTTTGTTTTCTTACATCTTTATACTGAATGCAGGAATGTTGGTATTATCATTCAAAAAACAATGGAAAATTGTCAGTATAATATCCTACATATTCACGCAAATTTTTTATTGGGCATGGTTGATAATCTCATTTAACGAGTTTACACAAGGGCGAATAGGAGCATTGGTCTTTATTTCCCTTTTTTACGTTCAGTTTTATGTGCTGGCAATAATCGAATATTTCAAACACGAAAGAAAACTTTCTGCATTTCAGAGTTTGATCGTTTTGAGTAATAACCTTTCCATGTTTGCAGCAGCTATTTACATTTTCCGGAATTCTACTTTGGATGTAAAAGGCTTGATTACCATCATTATGGCCTTGTTGAATGCCATTCCTATGATTATACTGTTCAAACAAAAAGCGATTGATAAAAACATGTTGTACATGTTGATTGCTATTGTCCTGACATTCGTAAGTTTAGCAGTTCCCATTCAGTTGGAAGGATGCGCCATAACCATGTTTTGGGCGGCAGAAACGGTTATCTTGCTCTTTTTATGGCAAAAATCGGAGATCACTATTTTCAAATCCGGATTTATAATCCTTCAATTTTTAGTATTGGCCTCTTTGTTTATGGATTGGGGCAATTATTACATAAGGACTCTTGACAACCATATTCCGATTGTTTTCAATAAAATTTGTATTACCGGATTGTTCGTTACGGCAACCATTATCTTCAATTCATGGTTATTTGGAAAAGAAAAGTTCGATGAATTTATTGATGGAGTGAGTATAAAGAGTTTACAAAGAATTTTTACAGGTATTTGGATTGTTTTGCTCTTTGTGACAGGACTGTTTGAATTGGATTACCAGATAAATTATTATTTCTCGTCCGATGCATTCTGTAAATCGATTTTAGGTTTGTATTTCTATCTGTTCCTGATGATATTGCTTTGGGTAAGATGGAAGAAAGAATCCGGATTGAAAGCTCTTTATTATTTGTCATTGGCTTCGCTTATATCATATGTAACTATATATATGTATTTCGTGTTTGAAGTACGAGGAGAGGTAATGTTTGGGGAGCTTCCCGGCTGGTGGTACTTCAATATGCATTATTTCTCCATTCCTGCCGTTCTGATTATACTGATTTTTATCCTGAAGAAAAAAGGAGAAATATTTGAAGAAAAAACACGTCAGAATTGGATGTATTGGTTGGTGGCAATCATTTCAGTCATCATTCTCAGTGTGGAAATCGATAATATTTTGTTGATGAATTTTGCTGAAAAATACGGACAATACACTGTGCTGAAAAATAGTCATAACATTGCTTATCCTATTTTATGGGGGCTCTTTTCTTTCCCGTTCATGTTTTTTGGGATGAAAAAGAAAAACCGTACGCTACGGATAATTTCGCTTACTCTATTTTCATTGATTATTATCAAGCTTTATGCATACGATGTTTGGCATATGCAACCGACAGGACGTATCCTTGCGTTTATTTTCCTTGGAGTCATATTGCTTGTGGTTTCGTTTATGTATCAGAAGTTGAAAAAATTGTTGTAAGAAATTATGCATAAGTCACCTTTCGCTTTTAGCCAAAACCTTCTCTCCTTCATCTCGATATTCGGCATCCTTCATGTTCCTATCCAATTTCGGAAAATATGAACCAATTTTATCCAATTGTCTCCGATAATTTTGTCATACTATACCAATGGACTTTGTATTTGTGAACAATTTTGACCGAAAAGTAGAATATACGATTGAATTTACGAACGATAATTCGAAAGAAAAATAATTTCTGTTGTTTTTTTAAGTGAATGCTTTTTTTATGAAACCTTCCGGTTATTTACGCATGAAAAAGATGATTCTTCTGATTTTGAAAGACGAAAAAACAGGATTATTCGGCTCAACTTGGAATGTGATTTACAAAACGACAGATAATTGTCAAACATAGCAACACTAAAAAAGAACCCTTTAAAAACAAAAAACAGCCACATTTTTCAATGTAACTGTTTGATTATGAAAGTGATCCGGTTGAGATTCGAACTCAAGACCCACAGCTTAGAAGGCTGTTGCTCTATCCAGCTGAGCTACCGGACCAAAATTCTGATTTTCAGATAATTACACTGTGAATAATGTTGCCTTTTTATTGATTGGTGGCACG
>JAVBLQ010000081.1:0-8091 GCA_031553435.1 Bacteroidales bacterium
TTTTAACACAAACCAGAGTGCGGAGTGCTTGGGAGAGGCCATTAGGGGGCCGCTCTGCGTTGGAACCTTTGAAATCAATTATCAAAATAATTCCAGTTCCAACTGAATGTATTTTTTTTCTGTCTCATCACTGGAGTTGCTGACGCCCAGACCTAAGAGACGAACGGGATTTTGAGATAAATCTACTTGTTTCATTATTTCCCTGGCTATTTTCCATAATTGCTGAAAATCGGTAATTTTTTGAGGAGAGGTTTTGCTTCTGGTTATGATTCTGAAATCCGAATATTTAACTTTGATCGTAACGGTTCTGCCATGAAAATTTTCTTCCTCCATGCGCTGGATCAGTTCTTTAGCCAGGTGATAAAGTTCTACCGTCAACAAATTCAGATTATTTTTGTCCTGAAGGAAAGTTGTTTCCGTACTGACGGATTTAACAATTCGTTTTGATTCAACTTCCCGCAGATCAATACCCCGGGCATACTGATAAAAACCATAACCTGCTTTGCCAAATAATCTGACAAGCTCGGCTTCCGAACGTTGTTTCAAGTCATGTCCCGTGAAAATTTTGTTGTCATGCATTTTCCGGGCTGTCACTTTTCCGATGCCATGAAATTGTTCGATATTTAATTTTTCCACAAAATTTTCGGCATCTTCCGGTAAGATCACGAAAAAACCATCCGGCTTTTTGTAGTCGGAAGCTATTTTTGCCAGAAATTTATTAAAAGACACGCCGGCGGAAGCTTTCAATCTCGTTTTCTCGAATATCTTTTGTTTGATTTCTTTGGCAATAAGTGTGGCCGATGGGTTATTTTTATGATTAACAGTAACATCCAGAAAAGCTTCGTCCAAAGACAAAGGTTCTACCAGATCCGTGTACTCATAAAATATTTCCCTGATCTGTCTGGATACTTCGTGATAAACATCGAAACGGGGAGGAACAAAAATGAGTTGCGGGCATTTATTCCTGGCGGTTAATGATGGCATGGCGGAACGAATACCAAATTTCCGTGCTTCGTAACTGGCAGCAGCAACCACACCCCGTGCCTCTGAGTAGCCAACGGCAACCGGTTTACCTCTCAATGCTTCATTATCCCGTTGTTCGACAGAAGCATAAAAAGCATCCATATCAATGTGAATAATTTTTCTCACATCAAATTACGGTTTCATAAATTTCGATCCCGGCTTTTCTTCCGCAAACAATTTTACCGTATTGATTAAAGCCAGGTGGGAGTAGGCTTGCGGAAAATTGCCCAATTGCCTTTTTGTTTCAAAATCCAGATCTTCACTGAATAATCCCAAATGATTGGAATAGGTTAATAATTGGTTAAAAATACTCAATGCTTCCTCTTTTTCACCAATAACATATAGAGCGCGAATCAACCAGAATGTACAGATCGTGAAAGAAGAAGATGGCATGCCGAAATCATCGTCATTTTTGTAACGGTACATCAGTCCTTTATGAAAAAGTTCTTCTTTGATTTTTTTAACGGTTTTAATATATTTTTCGTCCGTTGCTTCGATAAAGCCATATTGTTCCATTAATAATAATGAAGAATCCACATCATGATTGTCATACGTCTGTGTGAAGCTTTGTATTTCTTCATTCCAACCATGTTTTAAAATATCCTGCCGGATGATATCCGCTTCTTTCTGCCAGGCAATTTCATAATCTTTTTGTTTCAGGAATGAAGCAATACGAATAGCTCTGTCTAAAGCAACCCAACACATGACTTTGGAAAATACAAAATGTTTTTCCCGGTTGCGGAATTCCCAGATACTCTGATCGGTATTTCTCCATCCGGTGTAAACACTTTTTACAATGGTTCTGACAATTTCCCACATTTCCTCCAACTCATCCAAAGTTCCCGGAAAGTGGAAATAATAACTGTGAATTACGTCCAGCAAATATCCCAATGAATCATTTTGCTTTTGGCAATAAGCCGCATTACCTATCCTGACCGGCTGCGAATTTTCATATCCGGATAGGTGTGGTAAAATTTCTTCGCTTAAAATACGGCTTCCGTCAATCGCGTACATGATCTGGAAGGAATCGGATTTCGATTTCAATATACTTTTGATAAAAGTCATAAACTTTTTGGAGGTAGATTGATGTCCCAGTTTTATCAAAGTTTCGATAGACATGGAAGCATCCCGTATCCAACAAAAACGATAGTCCCAGTTACGCACTTCACCGATAGTTTCGGGAATGCTGGTGGTCAAAGCAGCGATAACCGCGCCGGAAGGCTGGTACGACATTAATTTCAGAATCAGAAGACTCCGCGATACAACATTATCGTATAGTTTAAATTTTTTTGAACGGTTGTCCCAGTTCAACCAATAAACTTTGGTTCGCTGGTATTCCAGGTAAATGCGATCGATATCAATGTGTATCAGTTTCTGATTATAGGATAAAAGTAAAAATTCTTCTTTTTCGAGGATAATTTCTTTGCTTTCAAGTATCGAATCAAAATCGAGGCTGGAATAAAGATACATATTATCATTTCCATTCACCAAAGAAAAAGTCCTGATAAAATCCGGAAATTTACGATTCAATACCGCTTCCCGGGCATAATTCATTACCGGATCGTATTTTACACGGAAACGCGGCCTGCCTCCTGTCAACCGGATATAACGGTATATTTCGGTAGGTATATAATGTTCGTTGTTGAATGTCCGGTAGCGGGGCATAAAGTCGAGAACATCGAAACTACCTTCTTCAGAAAAAAAAGATGTACAAAGGATATTGGTTCCTTTAAAATATTTTTGAGAAGTTTTATAATTATCAGATACAACAATAGCAAAACTTCCTCCCTTTTCCTTATCCAATATTTTGGAAAAAACCGAAGGAGAGTCGAAAATCGGAAAACATAACCAATCGATACTTCCTTCTTTCGATACCAAAGCTGCTGTCTTGCAGTTACCGATGACGCCGTAATCGAGATTGTCCATGATAAAGTGAAAAATTAAAAATTAAAATGTTAACGTCGCGAAAACTTCGTGAATATCAAATGTTCTTTAACGAAAAAAAACTAAAATTGTCCGAACCAAACCGGTTCTTTCTTCGTTTTTACATATAAAATACCTATATTGCAATGTTGTAAGGCCATTTGGACTTTTCTGATAAAAGTCTTTTTACACCATAAAATACCAATGTCTTCCGGCCTTCTTTTAATATCTCAAAAGTATGAAACTTATCATTATATCTAACAGATTACCATTAAAAATTGTTGAAGAAAACAATATTCGCAAAGTAATTTCGAGTCCCGGAGGATTATCGACCGGATTGGATTCTTTGGAAATGGGTTTGGAAAAACATTGGATTGGTTGGCCGGGAATGTATCTTGAAGATGGCGAAGAAAAAAATGCAATCGACGAACTGTTGAAAAATCAAAATTTCCACCCGGTATATTTGACTTCCGAACAGATTGAAAATCACTATGAGGGTTACTGTAACAGCATTTTATGGCCTCTCTGCCATTATTTTCCCAGTTATATTCATTATGAAAACGATTATTGGGAAGCGTACAAAGAAGTTAATGAAATATTTTGCGAGGCTGCTTTGAAAGTGATAGAGCCCGGCGATGTGGTGTGGATTCAGGACTATCATCTGATGTTGCTTCCGAAAATGATCCGTAATAAAATGTCAGATGTAAATATCGGTTATTTTCATCATATACCCTTCCCTTCCTACGAATTGTTCCGTAGTTTACCGGAAAGGGCTGATCTACTGAATGGTTTGTTGGGCGCAGATTTGATAGCTTTTCATACTCATAGTTATATGAGACATTTTATCAGCGCCATTTTCCGGGTCTTAAAACTGGATTGTAATCTGGATGAAATTCTTTTGGATAAAAGAGTGGTTTATGTGGATGCTTTTCCGATGGGAATTAATTATAAAATGTATCATAATGCCATGTTAAATCCGGAGCTAAATGAAGAGGCAAAAAAACTGAAAAAAAGTTTTGGCGAAGGAAAACTGATTTTATCTGTCGATAGACTGGATTATAGCAAAGGCATATTGATCCGCCTCAAAGGTTTTGAAAATTTCCTGAGGAATAATCCGCAATATAGAGGAAATGTTTCATTGGTCATGATAATAGCCCCATCTCGTGATAATGTTGATATTTATGCGAATCTGAAAGATAAAATAGACCGGATGGTTGGTTCTATCAATGGAAAATATTCTACGGTAGATTGGCGGCCTGTTTATTATTTTTACAGGTCTTTCGATTTCAATGAATTGGTACAATTTTATGATATTGCCGATATAGCTTTGGTCACTCCTTTAAGAGACGGAATGAATTTAGTGGCCAAAGAATACCTGGCGACTAAACGTGATGAACCGGGAGTCTTGATCCTGAGTGAGATGGCCGGAGCTTCCATTGAATTATCGGATGCTATTATCGTAAACCCTACCAATATCCGGGAAATAGAAAACGGGATTGTGGAAGCATTGGAAATGCCTCTGGAAAATCAACTCAAAGCGCTTCATTCCATGCAGGATATCATATCCAGTCAAACCGTTAAACAATGGGCCGGAGATTTTGTGGAAGAATTAATAAGCGTCAAAAAGAAAAATGATTTTTTGCAACAAAAAATAGTAGAGAAAAATAATTTCCATACGATCAAAACAGCTTATGAACAGGCTAATAGCCGATTGATTATGCTTGATTACGACGGAACTTTAGTACCATTCCACAAAGATCCCAAAGGAGCCGTTCCTACAAAAGAAGTACTGGATTTATTATCAAAATTGAAAGAAGATCCTAAAAACCATGTCGTCATCAATAGTGGCCGGGATCAATACACGTTGGATGCCTGGCTCGGACATTTGTCTATCGGCCTGTCAGCCGAACACGGAGCTTTTTACAAAGAAGGAAATGTATGGCATAGGAAAATGAAAGAGATAGATTGGGATACGGAAATATTGGATATTATGAAACATACGGTAAAAAGAACTCCCCGTTCCAAACTGGAAATAAAGAATACAGCTTTGGTGTGGCACTACCGGAATGTGGATGTCTGGTTGGCCGACTTAAGAGTTACTCAATTGATCAATGCGTTGATCAATCCGTGTTTTCGCCACGATTTACAGATTATGAAAGGAGTAAAAATTGTGGAAATCAAACCCTATAATATCAGTAAAGGTCATGAAGCCAATCGATTAATTAATAAAGGAAATTACGATTTTATTGTGGCAATCGGCGATGATACAACCGATGAAGAAATGTTTCAGGCATTGCCGGATAATGCAATCACTATCAAAGTCGGCAAAAGTTCAAATGTTGCCAAATACAATATTCCGACACAACAGCAGACTTTGTTTTTTCTTAATGAATTGGTGAAAAAGGGATAGAGTTTTTAACAAAAATAGTTTGTCAATTCTTAATTCTTTCTTTCTGCTCTTCCATCTCCATCTGCGCCCGTGACTTACTGATTGTAACCAGATATACCCCGATAAAAATGAGCATGGCGGAGAGTATCTTGCTGATACTCATTTCATCTTGTCCGATCATAACGGCCACCATTGAAGCAATGACCGGTTGGACATAATTATACATACTTACAGTTGTAGGGCGGATACGTTTCAAAGCCATTGGAATCATTAAGTAAGTAATGAATGTGGCTCCGAAAACTACATAAAACAATCTGAGCAATACATCTGTATGAAAAGGCTGAGTAAATGCCGGCGCACTGATAATATCCTTGTATCCGAATGGTAAAAATACAATCGTAGAAAAAAGAAACATCCACTTCATCATTGTGACGGAACTGTATTTTTGAGTCAACGGTTTTGCCAGAACCAAATAGATGGAATAAATAAATCCGCTGCTGATGATCATTATATTTCCGAAAGCGCTACTTGTATGATTCTGAGGATGATTGCCCGATAGTATCAACAGAATGGCTCCTGTTGCCCCGAGTAATACGCCTCCTGCCTTTTTCACAGTAATCGGCTCGCCGAGAATGAAGAATGCAAAAATCATCACAAATAACGGAGTGCTGGTCACCAGAATAGAAGCATCAACAGGTGAAGTCGAATTCAACCCGATAATAAACGTGCCTTGATTAAATCCCAAACCGCACATGCTGCAAATAAACAGAAGAAGCAGATCCTTTTTATCCACTTTTTCTTTAGGACTAAAAAGAGATACGATCCAGAAAGCAATACATGCACACGATATCCGTAAAACGGTTAGTCCGTACGGACTGATATGTATCGGCAACAAAGACTTTGTTACAGGCATATTGAGTGCAAATATTATGTTGACTATTAGAATGATGATATGTCCTTTAGACTTTTCCTTATCCATACAAAATTTTCATTTTTAAGGGGCAAAGTTAGTATTAATTTCCGGTATTAATTATCTTTGCCTTCTGATCTTAAAATTATCATTATGATAGATAATAATGCCTCTGTCTTGTTGATTTATACCGGTGGAACTATCGGAATGACAGAAAATCCGGAAACAGGGCACTTGGAACCGTTTAATTTTAGCCTTTTGAAAGAAAATGTACCTGACCTCAGGCGATTTAAATTTCAGATCGAAACAATTCATTTCAATCCTCCGATCGATTCGTCGGATATGACTCCGGATTATTGGCGTAAACTGGTACAAATTATTGATGAAAATTATCAGAAATATGATGGTTTTGTAATTCTTCATGGAACAGACACGATGGCTTACACAGCTTCGGCCCTTAGCTTTATGCTGGAAAATCTGGATAAACCGGTTGTTTTCACCGGGTCCCAACTTCCCATCGGAAAATTGAGGACAGATGGAAAGGAAAATTTGATTACAGCCTTGGAGATAGCTGTAGACAAAGATCCGGATACAGGCCTTCCATTTGTGCCGGAAGTCAGTGTCTTTTTTCAGAACTATTTGATGCGTGGTAACCGGATTACTAAAATCAACACGGATAATTTCAGCGCTTTTCGTTCGCCGAATTATCGTCCGTTGGCAAGAAGCGGGGTAAACATTGTGTATGAACATGATCTGATCATCCAGCCCAAGATCCGGAATTCATTGCAATGCCATTATTTATTGAACACTCATGTGACTATTTTGAAACTATTTCCCGGAATCTCCCCGGATACAGTAAACGGCATTTTGAATATACCTGGCTTACAAGGTGTTGTGCTTGAAACTTACGGTAATGGGAATGCGCCAAATCATCCCTGGTTGTTGGATGCAATCAAAGATGCGGTAAGGCGTGGCATTATGATTATTAATGTTACCCAATGTCAAATCGGGTCTGTGGAAATGAGCCGTTATAAATCCGGAAAAATTCTTCTTGAATCAGGTGTAATCAGCGGATTGGATATTACAACTGAAGCGGCGGTTACTAAACTCATGTTTTTATTGGGACATAATAAAACGCATGAAGAAGTTCGTAATTATATGAAAAAATCGTTGATTGGAGAAGTTACGGAGAATTAATCGTTTGAGTTTTAAATTGAAAATCAATATGAAGGTGAAAGGTGAAAGTCGCTTCGCTTCCTTGTGAAAGGTTATCCTCCCTTCACCACGAGCGTAGCGAGTTCACAAGGGAGCGAAGCGACCTTCCCCTTTCACAAAAAACTAAGGTTATGAAATCAACCAGTATCCGTCTCAAGTTCCGGCCTTCCACCCTTCCCGGCTGTGAAGGTTCGCTTTTCTTCCAGTTCATCCGCAACCGGGAGGTCAAAGTTCTCACTACCCAGTATAAGCTTCTTCCGGAGGAATGGAATCCACTTTTGGAAAAAGTCAAGCTCGGGTGTTCCACTCCTCTGCGTGAAGCCTACCTCCAGAAACTTTCGTCCGATCTTTCCCGCGAGCGTGAAAATCTGGAAAGTAACATTCGTTATTTGGAAAGATCCGATAGTTTCAATCTTTCAGCGTTTGTTGAGCATTATCGTCAGAACAACAGTTGTTGTCTGCTCTCGATCCTTGCTTTGGAGTTGGAGCAAATGCTCCTGCAATCCGGCCGTATCCGTACTGCCCGTGCTTACCGGGATGCCGCGCGTAATTTTATCCGGTTCAATGGTGGACAGGATTTTCCTTTGGAACAACTCGATAGTAGCCGTATCAAGGACTATGAAACCTGGAT
>JAVBLQ010000047.1:0-10943 GCA_031553435.1 Bacteroidales bacterium
ACTTCACTTAAGGCAACCGATTGAGATTGCATAACAACGTTCAAAACTCCGGTGTCAGGAGCCTTCCGCTCAATTCTATTATACCCAACGTAGGAAAACACTAAAGTAGCACCCGTAGAAGTGTTGATAGAATAATTTCCGTCGAGATCGGTAACTGTTCCCGTACTGGTTCCTGCAATCATTACGCTCACACCGATCAACGGCTCATCGTTCTCATCTGTGACGGTTCCTTTTACAATTTTACTTTGTTGCGGTGAAGCCAACAAACTCAATGATGTATTGATACAGAATAATACCAGAGACATCATGATTACTCTTTTCAACATCACAGTTTTTTTGTGTGTAGCTTTTCTCCATAATTTCAATTCCATAACCCAAGTATTGATTTATACTACATATTAATACTCGCTTTAATACTCACTGTTAACAGATATAAGATATCTTACAACCAAAATTTGACCACTTAGTAAGACATCATACAACTTTACAAAAGTATAATGTTTTTTTGATATAAGATATTTAAATATAATGTTTTATAACATGTTTTTTAAATAAAATAATTATATGACATTTTTAAACAACAAGGAAGAATTGATCTAGGAGTTTATAGAAATAACAATTAAAAAGAAGAATTGTTCATGTGTATGACAAATCATTAAAGACTCAAAATATCAAACAGGAAATTGCAGTTGTGTTTTTAAATTTTAACTTTGCAGTCCTAATTATTTATTCATGGATAAGCAAGCGATATTCGGTACGGATTTTGAAATGGTTGCCAAAACCCTTTATGGATTGGAAAATGTTTTGGCCGAAGAATTAATTAATTTGGGAGCTAACGGTGTACAAATCGGCAATCGAATGGTTTCTTTCGAAGGAAATAAAGAACTCCTTTATAAAACCAATATTCATTGCCGTACTGCACTAAGAATTCTCAAACCGGTTTTTTCTTTTAAAGCAAAAAATATTGATGATGTATATGATAATGTAAAGAATTTTAACTGGGAACAATTCCTGTCTTCCAAAAAGACATTTGCCATTGATTCTGTAGTTAATTCGCTTACATTCACCCACTCGAAATTCATTGCTTATAAATGCAAAGATGCCATTGCCGATTTTTTCACAGAAAAAGGAATGGACAGACCTTCTGTACGAATCAGCAATCCTGATTTACTGATCCACGTCCATATTTCACACAACAATTGTACGATTTCATTGGATAGTTCCGGAGAATCTTTACATAAAAGAGGATATCGCGTAGACCAAACAGAAGCTCCACTCAATGAGGTACTAGCTGCAGGCATGATTTTAACAACCAAATGGAAAGGTGATTCTGATTTCATCGACCCAATGTGCGGATCAGGAACTTTGTTGATAGAAGCGGCGATGATTGCCCTCAACATTCCTCCCGGAATACACCGCAAAGAATTTGCTTTTGAAAAATGGGATGATTTTGATCCCGAATTGTTCGAAAGGATCTATAATGATGACAGCAATGAGAAAGAGTTCAAGTTCAAAATTTACGGCTCAGACATTTCACCCAAAGCAATTGCCATTGCAAAAGAAAATGTTCGCAGCGCCGGCCTTTCCAAATATATTGATTTAGAGGTAAAACCTTTGCAACAATACAAAGAAGTTTCATCTGCCAAAGGAATTGTGGTAACAAATCCGCCTTACGGAGAGCGCCTCAACACCAAAGACTTATTCGGCTTATATGAAATGATCGGAGAACGTATGAAACATGTTTTTACCGGATACGATGTTTGGATTCTCAGTTATCAGGAAGAATGTTTTCACAAAATAGGACTGAAACATTCTGAAAAGTATGAACTTAAAAACGGATCGCTGGATTGTGAGTTCAGGAAATATGAGATTTTTGCCGGCAAACGAAGGGAGCTGCTGAAAGTGAAGAACTAAGAATTTTAATTCTTCACTCTTCATTCTTAGTTTTTCATTCTTAGCAAAGAGCTATCTCCATAACTCAGAAAACGAAATTCATTTTCCAACGCATAATCATAGATCTCTTTCCAACGACCTTTCACAAAAGCCGAGACTAACAACAACAATGTGCTCTTGGGTTGATGAAAATTAGTAATAATCCCATTCACAATCTTGAATTCATATCCGGGAGCAATCATAATACGGGTGGGAACAACTAATTGTGTCATTCTATTCTTATTCATGTATTGCAGGATATTGTCGAGCGCCCGGGTCGTTGTTATTTGATTATTAGCCTTTTCATAAGGCATCCATTGAGAAATTGTGATTTGATCTGCCGGCAATTCCGGATTTTGCCCCAATAACACACCTACATAATAAAGACTTTCCAACGTACGGACAGATGTTGTCCCGACAGCATAAATCCGTTCTTGATATTTCAACAGTTTTTCTATGGTTTCTTTGTTGGTGGATGTCAACTCCGTATGCATTTCGTGATTTTCAATAGTCTCTGTTTTGACAGGTTTGAAAGTCCCCGCTCCTACATGCAACGTTAATTCTTCACAAACAATATTTTTCTTTTTCAATGATTCGAAAACAGCCGGGGTAAAATGCAACCCTGCTGTCGGCGCAGCAACTGAACCTTTAATTTTGGAATAAACTGTTTGATAAGTTTCTTTATCCGCATTTTCCGTTTTCCTATTCAAATAAGGAGGGATAGGTAATTCTCCACAAATATCGAGAATCTCGGCAAAACTTACTTCCGGATTGTTCCATGAAAATTTCACCAAATGACTTTCGCCATAAGATTCTATCTTTTCCGCATATAATTCAAATTCTTCAGATAGTTCACCTTCGTGTACCGTGCGCCGTGCTCCGCTCACCTTTTTTATTAGTTTCCCATCTTTCCACCTTTTCAAATTTCCGATCAGGCAAAGCCATGAACAATGCGCTCTTGTCTGAAAAACCAATGCATAATCACTTGGAAATTTTGGCTCCAGACAAAATATCTCAATCTGAGCACCTGTTTCTTTTTGAAAAATCAAGCGCGCCTGAATGACTTTGGTGTTGTTGAAAACCATCAGACTGTTTTCAGGCAAATAATCGGCGACATGGGAAAATTGATTTTGGGATATTACTCCATTATTATATACTAACAATTTGGAACTATCTCTGGGAGTAACCGGAAATTTGGCGATTCTTTCTTCAGACAGATTGTAATTGTAATCCTCAATTTGAATGTTTTTGGGAGACACTGGCGATGAATATTTTAATTTTTGAATTGTGACCGATATGAACTATTTTTTCTTTTGAACACTCCATCCGAACTTTCCGATAGTTTCTCCTAAGCGGTAATAATTTCCATGAGAATATGCCAGTAATTTGGCTTCTTTCATATCAAAGGCGCCGGTTTCCGGATTTATGAATTGTTCATCAGCCTGAACATTAAGCACTTCGGAGATAAACATATCATGGGTGCCCAAACTCAGGATTTCTTTCACGTGGCACTCGATACATAAGGGAGATTCTTGTATTATCGGCGCATTGACAATGGCCGCTTTACCCGGAGTAAGATTCATTTCCTTGAATTTATTAAAATCTCTTCCTGATTTCACTCCACACCAATCGGTTACAAAAGCTAAATCTTCGGTTGTGAGATTGATGACGTATTCCATGTTTTTTTTCAGGATGTCATATGAATATCTTCCGGGCCTCACAGATATATAGCACATAGCCGGATCCGAACAAATAGTCCCTACCCAGCTGACAGTTAATATATTAAATTCTTCCTCTGAACTCCCACAGCTAACCATTACGGCAGGCAGAGGGTAAATCATTGTACCTGGTTTCCAATTTTGTTTCATGTTTTTTATAAATTGTGAAAGGTGAAGATCTCTTCGCTCTCTTGTGAAATTCACTTTGTTCATAGTGAAATTTTCACAATGAGTAAAACGAGTTCACAAGGGAGCGAAGCGACCCTCACCTTTCACTAGATTATTTCAATATCTTCTTTCTCAACTTTTTTCTCACAATAATGACATTTGAGTGTTACTCTTTGTTTGTCGGTAACGATAAAACGTGTTTTCATAGGTTCATTATTGGTAATACATTTCGGATTATTGCATTTCACCAATCCGATCAGTTCGTCGGGAAGTGTTACACGTTTTTTCTCCACGACTTCAAAATCACGAATAATATTCAAGTGGACATTAGGGGCGATCAATGAGATTCTGTTGATCTCTTTTTCTTCAAAAAATTTATCGGAGATTTTCAGAATGCCTTTTTTCCCCATTTTCTTACTATCCAGATTAAAACCGATAGTTACGGGAGATTTCAGATTTTCAACTCCCAACAGCCGGACTACCTGAAATAAATGTTCCGCCGGTATATGATCTATTGCTGTGCCGTTTTCCAATGCGGCGACTTGCAGTTCTTTTTTCTTTTCCATGTTTTTTAAATTACCGGAATTCCTAATGCATCACAAATAATTGCCTGGCGTGCAAAAACTCCATTCTTAGCTTGTTCGATAAAATAAGCTTTGGGATTATCGTCTACATCGTAGGCTATTTCATTCACTCTCGGCAGAGGATGAAGCACTCGTAAATTGTCTTTACTTTTAGCCAACATGCTGTTTTTAAGGATGTAAACATTTTTCACTTTTTCATATTCCATCAAATCAGTAAATCGTTCCCGTTGAACTCTTGTCATATAAAGAATATCGGACAAATTAATTACTTCTTCCGAGAATTCCGTATGCTCATAATATTTGATGCCTAAAGTATCACAAAATGATTTGTAAACGTCCGGAATTTTCAATTCATCAGGAGCTACAAAATGAAAAGTAGGATTGAAATGTGACATACCAACCAACAAGGAATGAACTGTACGACCATATTTCAAATCGCCCACCATAGTTATTTGAAGATTATCCAATTTCCCTTGCGTTTTATGAATAGAATAGATATCCAACAAGGTTTGACTCGGATGCTGATTAGCTCCATCACCCGCATTAATGATAGGAATTTTTGTCACTTCAGAGGCATATCTTGCCGCACCTTCCAAATGATGACGCATAATGATCAGGTCGGCATAATTACTCACCATCAAAATCGTATCTTTCAAAGTTTCTCCTTTGGATGAACTGGTAGTCGCCGCGTCCGAAAAACCGATAATTCTTCCACCTAAACGGTTTATCGCTGTTTCAAAACTCAAACGTGTGCGGGTGGAGGGTTCAAAAAAGAGAGTAGCGCAAACTTTACCTTCAAGTAAATTTCTGTTGGGTTTTTTCTCAAAAAGATTCGCTTTTTCTATCAGTTGAAGAATATCTTCTTTTGTATAGTCAAGAATAGAAACCAAACTTTCGTTCTTCATATTTTTATATACTTTGGTTTACAAATTTAGCAATAAAAATCAATAATGAAAGTAAACTTTTCTGCTAATTGATAAATATTCCCTATTTTTGCACCTTAAATTATTATCCGTTTTTTAGATGAAAAGCAAAGACCCTTTATTTATTAAGAAAGTAGTTAAATGGTTTTGGATTATTTTTTCTACCGCTCTCCTATCTGTTATTCTCATATTCGTTTTGATTATTACAGGAGTGATCGGCTATATGCCTCCATTGGAAGAATTAGAAAATCCGATCGACAAATATGCTTCCCAGGTTTTCTCCGTAGATATGAAACTTTTAGGCACATACGCCCAAAGCAAAGAAAATCGTATTTATTCTACCTATGAAGATCTGTCACCACAATTAGTACAAGCATTAATTGCAACAGAAGATGCCCGTTTTCAGGAACATTCGGGAATCGATGCTTACGCCCTGTTCCGGTCTGTGGTTAAGCGCGGAATCCTGATGCAAAAAAGTGGTGGAGGGGGAAGTACTATCACGCAACAATTAGCCAAACAATTATATTCTCCACATGCGGAAGATTTGATCGAACGTTTGCTTCAAAAGCCGATCGAATGGGTGATTGCCGTCCGTCTGGAACGCATGTACACCAAAGAAGAGATCCTCAACATGTATCTCAATAAATTCGATTTCTTGTATAATGCTGTGGGAATACGTTCCGCCGCATGGGTGTATTTCTCCAAAACGCCTAAAACTTTATCGACGGAAGAAGCCGCAACATTAATCGGAATGTGTAAAAATCCGTCTTATTACAATCCAAGAAGAAGAGCCGAAGCTGCAAAAGGCCGTAGAAATGTTGTCCTGGATCAAATGGTTAAATACGGTTATCTATCAAGAGCCGCATGTGATTCTTTACAAAAAAAACCGCTTGTTCTCACTTTTAATAAGGTAGATCACAAAGACGGTCTGGCTCCTTACTTCAGAGAATACCTCAGAATGGTCATGATGGCCAAAAAACCCAGCAAAAATGATTATGCCGATTGGCAAGCAGACAGATATACCCAAGACTCCATTCATTGGGAAACAAATCCTCTTTACGGATGGTGCAACAAAAACAAAAAGGCCGGAAAATCCAATTACAATTTATATATCGACGGGTTAAAAATATATACAACCATCGATTCCCGGATGCAGAAATATGCAGAAGAGTCTATCGAGCAACATTTAGGAAGCAACTTGCAAGATTTGTTTTTCAAAGAAAAGAAAAATCAGACCAAAGCTCCGTTTTCAAACTCCGTAAATAACGAAGAAATTCAGAAAATCATGGAACGCACCATGAAACAATCTGATCGTTATCTCAGCATGAAAAAGGATGGAAAAAGTGACAAGGAAATCAATCAAACCTTCCATACAAAAACAGAAATGACCGTATTTTCATGGAAAGGATTGAGAGACACAATCATGACTCCATGGGATTCAATCAGATACATGAAATATTTCCTCCGTTCGGGATTCATGTGCATGGAACCGCACTCCGGATATGTCAAAGCCTATGTAGGAGGAATTGATTTTCAACATTTCCAATATGATATGGTCAATGTAGGACGCCGTCAGGTGGGTTCTACTATTAAACCTTATTTATACGCACTGGCAATGGAAGAAGGGATGACTCCCTGCGACCAGATATTGCACGTAGAACAAACATTGCCGACCGGTGGTGGCAAAACATGGACTCCACGCAACGCCAACAAAAAAATGATAGGCGAAATGGTTTCTATCAGATGGGGACTGCAAAACTCGGACAACTGGATCACCGCAAACCTGATGGGTAGAATTTCCCCTATGACTTTTGTCCGGATGCTTCACTCATTTGGTCTTACCGGCCATATAGACCCCGTAGTATCTCTTTGCTTAGGGCCTTGTGACGTTTCAATTGCGGAAATGGTGAGCGGGTATTCTACTTTTGCCAATAAAGGGGTCCGGACAGTACCTTTGTATGTTACTCGTATTGAAGATAGTTATGGAAATACAATAGCAACATTCACACCTCAAATGTCGGAAGTATTGAGTGAAAAAGCCGCCGCTCAAATATTGGATATGACGAGAGCCGTAGTCGACGGAGGAACAGGTAGTCGCATCCGTAACCGCTTTGGAATCAGAGTCCCGATGGGAGGAAAAACGGGTACAACCCAAAACCACTCCGATGGATGGTTCATGGGATTCACCCCTTCTTTGGTAGGCGGAGTTTGGGTTGGAGGCGAAGACCGTTCCATCCACTTCGACCGCATGGCCGAAGGACAAGCCGCCAACATGGCTCTGCCGATTTTCGGTATTTTCCTGCAAAAAGTATTTGCAAATCCGGATTTGGGATATACACAAACGGAAACATTCAGTGTTTCTCCTCAATATAGGAATGTTTGTCCTCCCTCCAGCATACTTCAGGAAGATTCACTTCATCAGTCTGCAGGAATAGATGAGATGTTTAGATAGATTAAGAGTTAAAAATCAAGAAATTAAGATATAAGAAATGAATATTTCGTACAATTGGTTAAAAGATTATATTGATACGGATTTAAATCCGGTAGAAGTTGCAGACGCATTAACCTCCATCGGTTTGGAAACCGGAAGTGTTGAAGAAATCGAAACCATTAAAGGCGGACTGGAAGGTTTGGTCGTTGGTCAGGTAATTACCTGCGAAAATCATCCGGATTCCGACCACCTTCACGTGACGACTGTCAATGTAGGACAAGGCGATCATTTGCAGATTGTTTGCGGAGCCCCCAATGTGACTGCCGGACAGAAGGTTATTGTCGCATTGGTTGGAACAAAACTATATTCAGGTGACGATATTTTTACCATCAAAAAATCGAAAATCAGAGGCGTTGAATCTTTTGGTATGATTTGCGCCGAAGACGAAATAGGCATCGGAACAAGCCATTCCGGCATCATCGTTTTGCCCGAAAATACGGCTACCGGTACTTTAGCCAAAGATTATTATAATATAAAAAGCGATTATGTCTTAGAAGTAGATATTACTCCTAACCGCATAGATGCCGCCTCTCATTTCGGAGTGGCACGTGATTTGGCAGCATATCTCAAACAAAATCAACAAAAAGGAATTCTGAACAAACCATCGGTTGAATCGTTCAAAACAGATCAACAAAATGGTGGAATTCCCGTGATTGTTGAAAATACAGAAGCCTGTCCACGTTACTCCGGAATCACGATTCGAGGAATCAAAGTACAGGAAAGCCCCGAATGGTTGCAAAACCGCCTAAAACTGATCGGATTGAGACCTATCAATAATGTAGTCGATATCACCAATTATATTTTACATGAATTGGGGCATCCTCTCCACGCTTTCGACCTGAAAGAAATCGAAGGAGAAAAAGTGGTAGTTAAAACATTGCCGGAAGGAACCAAATTCATCACGCTGGATGAAATTGAACATTCATTAAGCGACAAAGACCTGATGATCTGCAATACCAAAGAAGGCATGTGTATCGGTGGGGTTTTCGGAGGAATCAAATCAGGCGTAACAGAAGAAACTACGGATATTTTCCTGGAATCAGCTTATTTTCATCCGACCTGGATACGTAAAACCGCCAGAAAGCATGGACTGAACACGGATGCTTCTTTCCGTTTCGAAAGAGGTTGCGATCCGAACAATACGGTTTATGTCCTTAAACGTGCAGCCCTTCTCATTCAGGAACTTGCCGGAGGAAAAATCTGTGGAGAAATACAGGATATTTATCCGCAACCCATACAAAATGCACAAATAGAGCTTTCTTATCAAAAAGCAAATGATTTGATCGGAAAGGAAATACCCCAGGCAACTATCAAAAGTATTCTGGCCGATCTGGAAATTACCATATTATCCGAAAACGAAAATACCTTATCTCTTAGCATTCCGACATATCGTGTGGATGTACAAAGAGATGTGGATGTCATAGAAGATATACTCCGCATTTATGGTTATAATAATGTGGAAATCAGTGATAATCTGAAATCCAATTTATCCTATCAAACAGAAACCGATAAAAATTATCTTTTACAGGAACTTATCGCCGAACAACTGACTGGTGCAGGATTTAATGAAATCATGAACAACTCATTAACATCTTCTGCTTATTACGAAAATCTGGAAACATTCCCCAGAATTCAATGTGTGGCATTGGAGAATCCTTTAAGCACAGAACTGGATGTGATGCGTCAGACGCTGTTATTTGGTGGTTTGGAAACAATCGCATACAACCGTAATCGAAAAAATCCGGATCTGAAATTGTACGAATTCGGCAATTGTTACTTCTTCGACAAAACAAGACATAACGAATCCGAAGCCTTATCAGGATATTCGGAAGAGCAACATTTAGGCTTGTGGGTATCTGGAGATAAAGTTCGCGACAGCTGGATTCACCCCGAAGAAAAATCTTCCATATTCGAATTAAAGGCTTATATCGAAAATATTTTCCTCCGTTTAGGAATATCTTCTAAAAAAATCGTTTGGGGCGTTTTCGATAATGAATTATTTTCGAATGCATTATCAATCAATACAATATCAGGTCGCAAACTCGGAATAACAGGAATTGTCCATAAAAATATCTGCAAAAAATTCGATATCCAGGCAGAAGTCTATTTCGCTGAACTGAACTGGAATCTGTTGATGAAAGAAATTAAAAAACAAAAGGTTACATCATCCGAAATTTCCAAATTCCCTTCAGTAAGACGAGATTTAGCATTACTGATCGATAAGCAAGTCATGTTCTCCGAAATCGAAAAAACAGCTTTCGAAACAGACAAAAAAATACTGCGTGAAGTTTCCCTGTTCGATGTATATGAAGGAAAAAATTTACCGGAAGGAAAGAAATCATACGCGGTTAGTTTCGTACTAATGGACTCAGAAAAGACTCTGAATGATGCTCAAATTGATGCAGTAATGAAAAAAATACAAATGAATCTGGGGCAAAAATTGGGAGCAATATTGAGGTGAAGTTCTTCGCACTGGTGAACGGTGAACAGTGAACAGTGAACGGAATACAAATAATCAAAACTATAACTATGGATCACAAAAAATTAGACGTTTGGAATTTATCTATGGAATTTGCTATTGATTTATATCAATTAACAAAACAAATTCCGAAAACAGAACAATTTGGATTAATCTCCCAAATAAAAAGAGCAGCAATATCCGTTCCGGCAAATATTGCAGAAGGTGCAGCTAGGAAAGGCACTAAAGAATTGATTCATTTTTTGTATATTTCTCTGAGTTCACTTTCAGAATTGGAAACTCACTTGGAATTATCTGTTCGCTTAGGATTTATCATCAATATGGATAAGAATTTTGAAAAATTAGCGCATATAAGAAAAAAAATAATAAATTTGATAAGAGTATTAGAAACAAAAATAAATTGAGATCAATTGAACTTTTGAACTATTTTGACCACAGTTCACTGTTCACCGTTCACTATTCACTTTATAATTTATGGGAAGAGCATTCGAATACCGCAAAGCTACAAAAATGAAGCGCTGGGGAAACATGGCCCGCGTATTTACAAAATTAGGGAAACAAATTACAATCGCAGTCAAAGAAGGCGGTCCAGATCCGGACACTAATCCTCGCTTAAGGGTGTTGGTTCAACAATCGAAAAAGGAAAAT
>JAVBLQ010000103.1:0-3703 GCA_031553435.1 Bacteroidales bacterium
GCAGACAATTCCTCTGTTAATATCAATATTCAAAATACCAATAATAAATTAAAAATATATCCGAATCCGGTAAAAGACATTATGCATATTGACACAGCTATTGAGAATGTAAAAAGTTTAGTAATTTCAGATATTTCCGGCAAACCGTTTTTACGAAAAAGAACGTTGGATTCCAATTATTTAAATATGCAGAATATTCCTGTCGGAACATATATTCTGACTATTGAATATCTTGATAAAAAGAAAATAGACAATGTGAAATTTATCAAAAAGTAAATGATGTTTAATTTTCAATTTTATCAGTTATGAAAAAAAATAATAACATTAAGTTTATCTATTTGCTTTGCTGTCTTCAATATTTTTTCTGAAAATCAATTTTTCATTAAAGGAACATATAAAAATGGGGAAATCATTGAATCGGATGATATTTTATATGATAATAATTTATGCCATTTCTTTTTAGTTGATTCACAGGGAAATAAAGTTGCATACTTACCCAAAGGGATGTACATAATCAATGTCTTATTAAAACAAAATTCTAAAAATATATCATATAAACTAATTAAAATATGAAATTTGTCATGAAAAAAAATTAATTGCCAAATCCTGAAAATAGTACTAACTTTACACTTGCTATGAAGATCCGTATCGCTTATATAATCTTTTTTTTCTTGTTCTCTTTCAGCGTAAAAGCTCAGTTACAGGGACAAGAAAACAATATTCCGGATGGTTACTATCCGGCTCCCGAAGGTAATGGCGATACAATTGCGATCATCAACATCAAAGATATTGTTATCTTTCCTCCTTTGGTTTTTAAAAATGAAAAGGAAGAATTACAGTACAAAAAACTGGTTCGCGATGTTAAAAAAACGCTCCCTTACGCTAAGTTAATCTATGCAACGCTGATTGAGACGTACGAGTACATAGAAACCCTTCCGGACGATAGATCACGCGAAAAACACCTGAAAAGGATGGAAAACGATTTATACGAACAATACAAACCCATCCTGAAAAAAATGAGCCTTTCACAAGGTAAATTACTGATTAAACTGGTGGACAGGGAATGTAATCAAAGTTCATTCGATCTGGTTAAAGCCTTTTTAGGCCCTTTTCGCGCCAATTTCTGGAATATTTTCGCAAGCATGTTCGGAGCCAGCCTGAAATCAGAATGGGATCCCAAAGGAAAAGATGCAACAACGGAAAGGGTAGTGGTGCTGGTGGAAAACGGAATACTTTAGAAGTGATGAGTGAAAAACTAAGAGTGAAAAATAGGTCAATGAAAAATTTTTATTTTTTTCTAAAACTGAATAGATACGTTAAAAATGTTAGAATCAAACATCTGGGAATTTTCTTCCTTCACATTTTCAGAAAAAGATATCTGGGAATCTTCCTTGATCCCGTTTTTGCCTGCAACCTGAGATGCCGGATGTGCTATTTCAGTGATCCTGAAAAAAGAAAACAAATGACAGGTGGCAAATTCAAACCGGAAGAACTGGAAAAAATTGCTAATGCATTTTTTCACAGAGCCTTGAAACTGCAAATCGGTTGTGGAGCCGAACCTTCGTTATTCCAAAATAACGAAGAATTGATCCGGTTGGGAAAAGCGAAAAATGTTCCGTACATCTCCATGACCACCAATGCCAATCTGCTTTCCAAAACAGACTTTAAATCATTTATTCAGGCCGGATTAGACGAAATTACGCTGTCTGTACATGGGGTAAAAAAGGAAACTTATGAGTATTTTATGGAAGGCGCTTCCTATGAAAAATTCTGCTCAGCCATGGGAGACCTTTCCGATTTGAAAAAAGACTATCCTCATTTTAAGATTCGTATCAACTACACAGTCAACAAAGATAATCTGGAAGAATTGTCTGATTTTTTCGATATTTTCGGAATGTATAATATCGACATTTTACAAATTCGTCCGATTCAGAATTTGGGAAATACAAAATATCATGATTTTTCCTGGAACGAAATTTATTTGAAATATGATGCCATCATCCAAAAACTGAAAGATATTTCAAAAGAAAAAAACATTACCTGCATCTCTCCGGGAAAAAACAACCTGACAAACAATACGAACAACAATTCCGACAACATCATTGATATGACTTACTGCTACATTTCTCCTAAAAACATCTGGAAGGATGATTTTGATTTGGAAAAAGATACATTTGAATCATACGCCAAACGCACTCATTTAGCAAAAAAATTGTTTTTCAATATTTTCCGCAGAAAGAAAGATTATAAAACAAGAACAGATAAATTGAATTACGAGATTAATTAATTTTCCTCTGATGATTCCATAGCTGATAAGAATTCACCAGATTCTGCCATATAACATAAGTAGCAGGAGCTATTGCCACCAACGGATTAAAAAAAGTATTCGCCATCCAAATTGCAAGAATAGTGTTTTTTTGTCCGAGACCCTGACCTCCTACGATTTTATCTTTATATTTTTTTCCTAAAAACCATCCTATTAAGAATTGAAGCCAGCAAACAGCCGCAGCACCCAAACTAATCCAAAGAACGTGCATAAAAACCGTAGGATCTTTTTCAATTAAATCTATCAGTTTGGATGTGGTGCTTGCCATGACCACTGTCAGCGCAACAGCCCACAACCAGAATGAATACATCTGCTTATTTTGTAATTGATGATGTATTTTCGGTGTAACTTTTTTCAATACAAATGCTAAAATAAAAGGCCCGATCAACAAAGGCATTACTTTCATACAAATAGTGAGAAATGCATGAAAAAAACCAACATCTCCTCCCCCACTCAAACCATATGCTCCGAAAGCGGAAAAAATACAGGGAGCAAAAAAAGCCACCGCCAGATTACTGAGAATACTGTAGGTCGCCATAGCCGCTATACTTCCTCCCAAAAGACCTGCAATAACCGGCGAAGAAGTCGCCGTAGGAGCCAATATACAAAGCATGCAACCCTCTGCCAGATCGATACTGAAAGGCCTGAGCACAAAATAAATCAACAAACATCCAACCAATTGCACACAACCCAGCCATAAATGAAGAGGCTGTAACCCAATACTCCGGAGCGAAACCCTGCAATAAGTAATCAGAAGCATCAGAAAAAGAAGATATGGCGTAATAAACGACACATACGAGATGATATTGTGAAAAACAATGCCGACAATCATACAAATGAAGAGTGCATTGGTTTGAAAAAATTTGAATACCTTATTAGCCATAATTTTTTTCTATGTGAAAATTGTGCAAAGTTAGTTTTTAAAATTTATATGCGAACAATTTTATTTTCCGCAACAAAATTTCCATTTTTTCAGTTATATATGCAAGATTACAAGTTGCAAAATCAATCT
Organism: Bacteroidales bacterium; assembly: GCA_031553435.1. Classification (GTDB taxonomy): domain Bacteria; phylum Bacteroidota; class Bacteroidia; order Bacteroidales; family Azobacteroidaceae; genus JAVBLQ01. The sequence continues at coordinate 3,339 of JAVBLQ010000103.1, forward strand.
GTAACCCGTAACCTGTAACTCGTAACTTAATTAAATACATCATCCACATGCACACCACCAGTATCAAAATCAAGTACCGTTCCTCGACGGTTCCTGGCCAGGAGGGATCGCTTTTCTTCCAGTTCATCTACAAGCGGGAGGTTAAGATTCTCACCAGTTCCTATAAACTTTTTTTCCATGAGTGGAATCCTGTCCTGGAAAAAGTCAGGCTCGGGTGTTCCTCGCCCCTGCGTGAGCCTTACCTCCAGAAACTATCTTCCGGCCTGAGCCACGAATATGAAATGATCGAGAAACATATCCGCCGCCTGGAGAAAAGCTCTGCTTTCAACCTGCAGGACTTCGTCAGGGAGTACCGCAATAACAAC
>JAVBLQ010000083.1:0-6276 GCA_031553435.1 Bacteroidales bacterium
AGAAAAAATAAATGCAAATAACAACAATAAGCTCACCATTTTTTTACTCATAATTTTAATTTTTAGAATTGTTTGGAATTATTTCCAAAACAAAATTAAAGAAAGGGTTCAATACTTTAGTGTAACTCGCAAAAATAAATTGTTAATAGGACATTTTCCAATGCTCTGATATACAGTATATTGCAAAATCAGAAAGAAGAAATTTGTTAATAGCCTCGATTTAAATGTTAATGACAAGAAAAATGTCCGGAAGTTTGTGATTTTTTTCAGTTAAAGCAACGAACAAAGTAATCAAGTATAATGGAAATTGAATTATTTGAACAAGAATATCTAAAAACTAATTGAATAATGAAAACAAACAAATTATTATTACCTTTAATTTTAACTCTATTATCATTGGTGGTCTGTGCCCAAACAAAAAATGAAAAGAATGGGGCTTTACTTTGGGAAATTTCAGGTAAGGATTTGAAAATGCCTTCTTATATTTTGGGAACTTTGCATTTGGAATCAGGAAATTATCTGGATAGTATTCCTGGTGCACAAAAAACATTGGAATCATGTGAACAAGTAGTGGGAGAAGTTGTGATTGGAGATATGTATTCTTCCATGCAAGAAATAATGTCAGTTTTGAAGATGGATGCAGACACAACTTATCATATATTGTATTCTGAAGATGATTATCGCTTTCTGGATGAACAAATGAAGCCTTTGTTGGGAATCGGACTAGATCAAATGGGAACAATAAAACCTGCAGCAATTCATTCTTCTGTTGTGGTTTTATTAGGTGCAAAATATATACCTGATTTCAATCCTCAAAATCTATTAGACATATTTATACAACAAAAGGCAACTGAATCAGGAAAGACAATCATAGGACTGGAATCAGCAAAAGAACAGGCTTCTTTACTATTCGAATCTATGCCATTGCAACGTCAGGCTGATATTTTATTGTGTACATTTGAAAACAAGGAAACTCTCCTCAATGATATGGATAAATTAATTTATTATTATCACCGGGGAGATTTATCTGCAATTGATAAATTGGCGAATGATTTTAGCAAACCCTGCTCCAATACACAGGAAGAAATGCGCCGGATAAATGGAGATCGCAATAATAAATGGATGAAAAAGCTTCCGGAAATTATGAAAGAAAAATCTTCCTTCATCGCAGTAGGAGCTCTACATTTAGTGGGAGATGCAGGACTCTTGACTCAATTGGAGAAACTGGGATACAAAGTTGAAGCTGTTAAATAGATTTTTGAAAAATTTTATTTGTTCATTATTTTAAAAAATTATTGCATATTTTTTATCCTGACGTCAATTTCAGAACTATTTTCCAGTTTGGATTTGAGTTCTTCCATTTTAGTATCGCTATAATGATAAGGATATAAAACTTTGGGATTAATCATTTGAGCTGCATGTACGGCCTGATCAACGGTCATTGTATAAGGCTGGTTGACAGGCAGAAATGCAATGTCAATATTTTTCAATGCAGACATTTCAGGAATATCTTCGGTATCTCCTGCAATATAAATGATTGTTCCTCCGATGTTCAAAATATATCCGTTGTCACGTCCCTTAGGATGATATATTTCGCGCCCAGGAGTTGTATTATATGCAGGTACAGCTTTTAAATGAAGATAAGATGTTACCTGTAATTCATCTCCGTTTTTTACCACTTTCCCATCTCCCAACTTGGTTTGAGTCGAATCATTCAAAATGATTAATGTTCCCTTTTTTTTCAAAGCCTCAATGGCTTTGGGATCATAATGATCTGCATGTTCATGTGTAATCAGAATAACATCGGCTTTCGGCTGATTATTGAAATCGGCAAACATGGAGACCGGATCGACATAAATCAATTTTCCATCATATTTTAAAACCAGACTCGAATGTTTGATGAAGTATATACTCAAATCTTTTCCTTCTTTGGTTTTAAAATCATCTTTTTCAAATGTTTGTGCATCCATAATGAGACTTTTTACACAAAACAAAAGTAAAATGGATATTGTTCTCATAAATCAAATGTATTTTTTATAACCAATGTGAAAATTAAGATATTATTTTGGCTTCCATTTCCTCCAATGCTGCAATTAACCCATTTATATCTTTTCCTCCTGCAGTTGCAAAATGAGGTTGACCTCCTCCCCCACCCTGAATGTTTTTTGCAGCTTCACGAATAATATTTCCTGCATGCAATCCTTGTGATACCAAATCATCACTGATCATTAAGGTCAAAGTTGGCTTGTTTTCTGCCAAGGTTGCTCCCATAAAATAAAATTTATTGGGAAATTCTCCACGAAGTTGGAATGCAATATCTTTAATTACTTCGGGCAAATAGAATCCTTTGATAGTAAAAACAGAGATTCCATTGATTTCTTTTTTATCTTCAATGGTTTTTTTCTTTAAGAGGATCGACTTCTCTTTAATACTCTCTTCTACCTGTTTTTTTAGTTCTTGATTTTCATCAAAGAATTTTTTCAATGCCTGGGTTAAATTTGGAGCGTTATTGAACATATTACGAACTTCACGGATCAAATCTTGTTGCACATAGAAAAATGCTTCGCAAGCTTCGGCAGTGATAGCTTCGATTCTCCTGATTCCGGCGGCGATAGAACTTTCTCCGACAATCCGGAAGGTTCCGATGCGTCCGGTAGAAGAAATATGCGTTCCTCCACAAAGTTCGACAGATGATCCGAAACGGACAACCCGTACATCATCTCCGTATTTTTCTCCGAAAAGGGCCATGGCTCCCATAGCTTTTGCTTCTGCAATGGGAATATGACGGTGTTCGTTTATCGGATAATTTTCCCGGATTTTTGCTGTTACTCTTTTTTCTACTTCCCGGATTTCTTCATCTGTCACTTTTTGGAAATGAGAGAAGTCGAAACGTAATATTTCAGGAGAAACAAATGATCCTTTTTGTTCCACATGTACACCCAAAACTTCCCGTAATGCCTCATGTAATAAGTGAGTAGCTGTATGATTACATTCGGTAGCCGTACGTTTTTCCGCATTTATTTCTGCTTTGAAAACAGCAGTAACATCGGAAGGTAATTTTTTTGACAAGTGAACCGAAAGATTATTTTCTTTTTTGGTATCTATGATTTCGATAATTTCTCCTTCTTCACTTGTGAGTTTACCTGAATCTCCGACTTGTCCTCCCATTTCAGCGTAAAAAGGGGTGTGATCAAGTACAAGCTGATAAAATTCCTGATTTTTTTGTTTTATTTTACGATAACGCAATATTTGTGCTTCAGCAATCTTTGAATCATAGCCAACAAATATTGATTCGCCTTCCTTCAGAGTTACCCAATCACCGGTTTCCACGGCAGCGGCATTGCGGGCGCGTTCTTTTTGTTTTTGCATTTCGACATCAAATCCTGCTTTATCAACCTCCATGTTTTGTTCCCGTAAAATCAATTCGGTTAAATCCAATGGGAAGCCATAAGTATCATATAAAGTAAATGCACTTGCCCCATCAATTATATTACCTCCTTTTGCCCGGGATTCGTCCATTATTTTATCCAGTAATTTGATTCCGGTTTCGAGGGTTCGTAAGAATGCTTCTTCTTCTTCTTTTATAACCTTCTCTATTAAATTTTGTTGAGAAATTAATTCAGGATATGCATCACCCATGCTGTCTATCAACGATGGGATCAGGCTATACATAAAAGCCTTTTTTTGTCCTAAAAAGGTATATCCGTAACGAACAGCGCGACGCAGTATCCGACGAATCACATATCCGGCTTTAGCATTGGATGGCAATTGCCCGTCAGTAATAGAAAATGCAATTGTCCGGATATGATCGGCAATTACCCTCATTGCAATGTCTTTTTTCTCATCTTTTCCATATGAGTTTCCGGAAATTTTCCCTATTGTCTGAATGATAGGTTGAAAAACATCCGTATCATAATTGGATGTTTTACCCTGAATAGACATACAAAGACGTTCGAATCCCATCCCTGTGTCTATCACTTTTGCAGGAAGGCCTTCCAGTGATCCATCGGCTTTGCGGTTGAATTGCATGAATACCAGGTTCCAGATCTCTATGACTTGCGGATCACTTTGGTTGACTAATGTTAATCCGTCAACTTTTGCCCGTTCCGCATCAGAGCGCAAATCTATATGAATTTCGGAACAAGGACCACAAGGACCGGTATCTCCCATTTCCCAAAAATTATCTTTCTTACTACCGTTGATAATTTTTTCTTTAGGTAAATATTTTTCCCAATACCCGGCAGCTTCATCATCTCTGGATAAACCTTCACTGGGGCTACCCTCAAATACAGTAACATACAAGCGGTTTTTGTCTAATTTCAATACATCAACTAAAAATTCCCAAGCCCATTCGATGGCTTCTTTTTTGAAGTAATCACCAAAAGACCAGTTTCCCAACATCTCAAACATGGTATGATGATAGGTGTCATGTCCTACTTCCTCCAGGTCATTATGCTTTCCGCTTACACGCAAACATTTTTGAGAATCGGCAATACGTGGATATTTAATAGGCGCATTCCCTAATATAACGTCTTTGAATTGATTCATTCCTGCATTGGTAAACATTAATGTGGGATCATCTTTAATAACCATTGGTGCAGAAGGAACTATTTTGTGTTGCTTGGATTCAAAAAAATCTTTGAATGATTGACGGATTTCTTTTGCTGTCATGATAACTTCTCAATTTTGCTTTCTGTAAATTATTTTAAATGATTTGCAAAAATACAGCAAATAAATTACTTTTGCCGCAATAGGCTATCAAAAAGTATCAATTTTGACTGATGAGAAACATTTACTATCACTATAATCCTCAGACTTTAAATTATGAACGCGTTTATCCATCCGTTGGACAAAGGATATGGGCAGTGTTCAGGCACTTGATTATTGGTATAATCATTGGAGTATGCCTTTTCTTTGCAGCATTATACACTTTTGATTCCCCGATGGAACATCAACTGAGGAAGGAAAATAAACTCTTATTGACTCAATACAATTTACTTTCCCGACGAATGGCTGAAGCTCAATTGATTCTAGATGATCTTCAACAAAGAGATGATCAGTTGTATAGGGCTATTTTTCAAGCAGACCCTATTCCTTCTTCTGTGAGGAAACCCGGATTCGGAGGAACCAATCGATATGAAAACCTGATGAATATGCCTAATTCCGAATTGGTTATCTCAACCACTATGAAAATGGATATGCTTTCTAAACAATTGTATGTTCAGAATAATTCTCTGGATGAGGTTTTTCAGTTGGTAAAAAATCAGGAAGAAAAATTAAAATGTATTCCCTCTATACAACCTGTTGCTAATAAGGATCTCACAAGGATTGCTTCCGGTTATGGAATGCGTATGGATCCAATCTACAAAACACCCAGGTTTCATGCGGGAATGGATTTTACGGCAAAAACGGGAACCGACATTTATGCCACAGGAAATGGAAAGGTGACTTTTGCCGGATGGAAACAAGGTTATGGTAATTGTATTATTATTGATCATGGTTATGGATATGAAACTCTTTATGGGCATTGTGACAAGTTGTTGGTCAGTGAAGGAAAATCTGTAATTCGTGGAGAAATTATTGCATTAGTTGGAAATACCGGAAAATCAACAGGCCCTCACCTGCATTATGAGGTAATGGTAAAAGGACAACATGATAATCCCGCTAATTATTACTTTATGGATCTTACTCCTGAAGAGTATGACAGACTTTTACAAATTGCAGAAAATCACGGTCAGGTTATGGATTAAAAATGGCTGATATACATTATGGAAAAGTTCAAAAAAGAAAAAATATTTTATTCCATTAGTGAAGTCGCAGAATTATTAAATGTAAATGAATCAAATCTGCGCTACTGGGAAAAAGAGTTTCCGAGCGTTATCAAACCTCATAAAACGACTAAAGGAACAAGGCAATATCGTGCAGAAGATATTGATGCTATTCGTTTGGTTTATTACCTGGTTAAAGAAAAAGGACTTACTCTTGCAGGAGCAAGGCAGAAACTTAAAGAGAATAAAGCTGGTATTGTTAAGACGGAAGAAATTGTATCTCGTTTGAAGGGAATCAAAAAAGAGTTATTATCCCTGAAAAAAGAATTTGACGAGTTAGATAATGAAGCTTCTTAATTCAAAATCTAATACTAGTGTCATGTCACACCTCAAATAAAGGATAAAGTCTTTTGAGTTTTATCCGAGCATCATCAGTCGTGAACCGCCAATTTATTTTAGCATTTTTATTATTCCTCTCTTTTTGCCATGCATTTACCTGCTTTTCAAC